>NZ_BAAADJ010000060.1 GCF_039522365.1 Bacillus carboniphilus
CTGAGCCAGGATCAAACTCTCCATAAAAGAAAAGATTTGAATAGCTCATAAAATAAAAATTGAATTAACGTTGACGTTTTTCTTTGTTCAGTTTTCAAGGAACAATGTTACTTACTTTTAATCAATAACTTGATTGTTTTAGTAAGCTTCATTTTGTGTGCCGCTCAAAACAGCGACTTTTACATCTTAACACCTTCCGAAGTTGGTGTCAACAATAAATTTCAATTTGTTTTTTCGTTGTTGCCGCATCAGCGACGTTTAATACTATAACAAGATTCTCTATTAAACGTCAACCACTTTTACAAAAAAAAATTGAACGCAAAGATCAAAAGATTGATCTCTGCGCTGTTCTCAAATGCTTTTCACCTATGAATAAGCATAGTAGCGATGGTATAAACCTGGACCTTTTGTTTCTCTTTCTACAACTTGAATAATCTTTTTCTCCACTAGATATTCAATCAGCATTCCTAAATCTACTGAGTAACGTTCTAAATTTTCATGACTTAGCAACTCTTGAAATTGCCAGTACTCTTTTTCTTTCATAACCTCTAGCAGATGTCCCGCTCCAATTTCTGTTTTAGAGTGGATTAAGAATTCACTCGCTAGGAATAAAAGTTCTAATCTTTTATCTAGTGACTCTTCGCTTATGACTAACTCTTCATATAGTTTATATATTTCAGGTTCAATCTGTTTCACTTGATTCCATACTGTAACCTCTGGATGAAAGCCATTTTCTATCACAGCTAATCTTCCTAAATGATGAAGTGAATGGACAATATGGTTATAGGCATCTAGATATTGTTTGTTTTCAAAGAATGCTTTCCCATCCATATAGCGTCTTATAAGCTTAGCAAATTCCAAGCCCATTTTTACTTTTCGTCCATAGAACGGAAAGTCTCTTAACTCTTCCTTTAGCCTGTCCATGAACTCGTTTCGGTCAAATAGTATTTTCCCACTATATAACCATTCAAAGATCTTACGGTTGGTTCCAAACATAATCCATTCTCTTAATTGATCTTCATGAACAATATGCAAGGCTGCTTTTTGATCTCCGTAAGCATAATGTTTAACAAATACTTTATGCGAACTATCATTTGTGATAACTAAGAGTACGGCGTCGAAAGTGTCCGTTAGCGGACTTGCTTTTTGGCTTTTTAATATTAAAGTTATTCCTAATGTTGAAGGTAAGCTAGCTTTTTCCTGGTAGATCGGTCGAAGGATATCTTCCATGTCCTCTCCTCCATTTACTTAGTGACATAATCACTATTTTCTACATTTTGATGAAAACTCCTTCTAAAGGATAACATGTTTCAATTGAAATCTATTAACGAAATTTAATTTAAAATGTGATATATTGTTGCCTAGGAGGTACGATGAACATGGCCAAATATTCAAATAAAATAAATAAAATCCGTACCTTTGCGCTGAGTTTAATCTTTGTTGGCTTTATTGTCATGTATGGCGGGATCTTTTTCCGTACTAAACCGATTATCATGACTATTTTCATGCTATTAGGATTACTCTTTATCATCGCAAGTACGATTGTTTATTTCTGGATAGGGATGCTATCCACGAAAGCTGTGCAGGTTACTTGTCCTAATTGTAAAAAAGTGACCAAGTTATTAGGTCGAGTCGACATGTGTATGTATTGTAGAGAGCCTTTAACTCTTGACCGTGAGTTAGAAGGAAAAGAGTTTGACGAGTCTTATAATAAAAAGAAGATGTAAAGAAAAGAGCTAGCACCTTAAATAAGTGCTAGTTTTTTTATGTTGATGGTTGTTTTATTAAAATGGTTTTATAACCGGAACTTAATTTGATTTGGGTTTATAACCGGCATTTATTCTTTTGTAGTCGGGTGGTCGGCTGTCGCACTAAACCATTGGTTAATCGCACTCAAACTGTAATTCTCGCACACAACTGACCATTTTTCGCACTCAAACCGGATTTTGCACTCAAATTATGATTTCCGCACCCAAAACGATTTTTTCGCACTCAAACACAACTTTCCGCACTCATAATTTGTTATTCGCACTCACCGACGTCCGCACCCGCTCACCCAGACTCACTGTGTCACTCCACCACCACTCACCAACCATATTTCCCCCACTCCAACCGTATAAACCCCGCATTTATTAACTGCCATTCAGTCAAAGCCTCAATTTTATAAAAAACCCGGTTAAAAACCCCTTAAAAACATAAAAAAAGAACGACCCATAAAGAATCGTTCATCTCCGAAATAATTTCTTAGTGCGCTTCCTTTTTCACACATTCATCACACGTTCCGTAAATCTCCATACGGTGATGGCTAATTCTGAAGCCTGTTACATGTGATGCCAACTGTTCGACTTCATCTAACCCAGGGTAGTGGAAGTCAACGATCTTCCCACAGTTTTCACAAATCACATGATAGTGGTCAGTGGTTACAAAATCAAACCGGCTAGATGCATCTCCGTAAGTTAACTCCTTAACGAGACCTACATCCTTGAACACTCGTAAATTGTTGTAAACTGTTGCCACACTCATGTTTGGAAATTTCCCTTCGAGTGCTTTATAAATATCATCAGCAGTCGGATGGCACATTGATTGAATTAAATACTCCAAAATCGCATGACGTTGCGGTGTGATTCTAACACCTGTTTCTTTTAGAGCGGAAAGCGCTTCTTTGAGTTGTATTTCTGTCACCGTCATGCACCTCTTTCCTGTAAAAATTCTTACATTAAAATGTTTATAATTAGTGTACAAAGAAATTGGAGTTTTTGTCAATAATAGCGTACTTTAGTCTGATTCAAATTATACTTGGTGAAGGTTTTTTTCAGTAAACCCAATTTTTGCATTTATAAATCTTGCCGCTACAAATAGATAGTCTGAAAGTCGATTCAGGTAAGAAAGAACAAGCGGATTAGCTGATTCTCCGAGGCCAACTGCTATTCTTTCTGCCCGTCTCACCACTGTTCGCGCAACATGTAAAGTAGCACCAGCCGGGTGTCCCCCTGGCAAGATAAAGTTTTTTAATGGTTCTAGGCCACTATCTAATTGGTCAATCGCGGATTCAAGTTCCTTAATGTGCTTTTCTTCAAGCTTCCATGCCACTTCTTTTCCAGCTGGGGTTGCCAATTCAGCACCCACATGAAAAAGAATCGTTTGAATCGTATGTATTTGTTTTAATACATCCTCTTTCCCCTCGAAAGACACATCATGTAAAAAGCTCATCCCCTGACCAATCAATGAATTAGCCTCATCACAAGTTCCGTATGCTTCTACTCTGACATCATTTTTGGAAACACGTTGTCCATAGACGAGAGATGTCGTACCTTTGTCTCCCGTTTTCGTATATATTTTCATACTAGTACCCCCTGTCCAAAGAAATTACATTTCTCATTTCACCAGGTACCCCTTTATATATATGAAGATTATGCGAAAAAATGTCAAAAGCACGTGGTAAATATAACGGACTTTTACCCGAAATATGAGGAGTGATGGTTACATTTTCAACACTCCATAATGGATGTGACTCATCTAAAGGTTCTTCCTCCACTACATCTACATAAGCATGAGCAATATCCTTATTTTGCAGCGCCTTAATTAAGATGTCTGTTTGAACCAAATCTCCACGCCCAATGTTTATAAAAACAACCGAATCCTTCATTTGTTTAAAATGCTTTTCTTGAATCAAATGCTTCGTAGTTTCCAGACTTGGGAGTACAGAAACGATATAATCCGCAAGCGGAAGAGCTTCTTCCCAGTTATCCATACTGAACGTTTGATCAAAGTATTCAGCTGGTCGGCCACTTGTATTAACCCCTATCGTCTTCATTCCAAACAGTTGACTGCGTTTTGCAATTTCTCCACCAATGGCACCAGCCCCTAGAACTAGTAAGGTCGCATCACTTAACTCTTGGGTTGGAATACGGCGATTCCATTTCTTATTACCCTGCTCTTGATTAAACGCATCCATTCTTTTCGCATGATGAAGCATATATCCGAGTGTATATTCTGCCATCGGGGTTTTATGGATGCCACGCGCATTCGTTACCAATATGTCTTTTTTCTTTATTCCTTCAAAAGGCATCTTTTCCAATCCCGCTGACATCACTGAGATCCACTTCAAATTTCGAGCTCTCTCAATATCTTGTTCTTCTAAATCTTCACCATATGTAATAAAAACATCTGCTTCTAAAAAAGCATGGTAGGCATCTTCTCCCTTCAGACCTTTATAAAATTCAAAAGTATCCTCAGGAAATTGCTCACGAACTTGTTGTTGAAGTTCCTCTGTAGGTAAGATGGAGGAAACGATTCTCATATTATTCATATCCCCTTTTTTTCTTTATAGTCTAAATACTCTTACTTTCTATTTTATCATTGAATGATTTTTTAGAAAAAGAAAACATAAACAGAAAAAAAAACGAGTCCACCATGTGGACTCGTGACCGAGAAGTATTGAGGAGGTATGCCCTACTATAACGTATTCAGACAGACGAGTTTGGCATGGACAAAAGCCCCTTGTTTGTAAAAATGGGCCGTCCATTTCTTAAGCTTGGCTTTTAATAAACTCAAGCGCATCCTCCACATGACCCGCTACCTTTACTTTACGGTATTCCTTCACCACTTTTCCTTCTGGATCAATGATAAAAGTGGAACGCTCGATCCCCATGTATTCTTTACCGAAGTTTTTCTTAAGCTTCCATACACCGTAGTCTTCAGCAAGCTTATGATCCTCATCCGCCAACAGCAAGAACGGCAGACCGTGCTTATCAATAAATTTTTCATGGGATTTAATTGGATCCGGGCTTACTCCTAGAATCACTGCGTTTAATCCCTCGAAGTCCTTGTGAAGGTCTCTAAAATCACAAGCCTGGGTTGTACATCCAGGAGTCATATCCTTCGGGTAAAAATAAAGAACGACATATTTCCCTCTATAATCTGATAACTTCACCTTTTCCCCATTACTAGCTTCTACTGTAAAATCAGGTGCAACTTGTCCTTCAGAAATGGTCATGGTAATCCTCCTTCGTCTTTTTCACTAGCGTATCGAAACTATGCGAAAAATACAAATTACAAGGATTACTTGTTTTTTAACCCTTCCTCCATCACTACTTTTAAGACAAAGCTCGTAGGTATGAGATATCCGATAAAAGCTTCACTAATCGCAATCCATTTGCCAATTCCCGTCGGAACAAAGTCACCATAACCTACTGTAAAAAGAGTCATGGCACTAACGTATAAGGAGTCGGTCAGCATAGTGAGGTAATTTTTACTATCAGCAAGAGACTGTATCACTGCCATCCCGTTAATTGTTAATACTAGATATAGTAAGGCAAAGCCAATTAAAACCGTTGCATAAAGACTGGCAAAATAAAGGACATGCTCACTTATGGTCGGTCTCCGGGTGTGATCATCTGTCCATACCCCGCCGAGACTTAATGAAAGTATAAATAAAATAATGACTAACAATATAATTAACATGTATGTACTGTGCCTCCTGTTAATGAACTCAGCACCTTTTTTATCCGAACTGTGGCACTTGTTACCTGAACTCAGTCACCGGTTATCCGAACTCAACAACCGAACCACCATCTATTCAAATATATGAACAACCTTGTCCAGAGTATTCTTAATCATTTAGGAAAGCCCACATGACATGCTACAATAAGACGGAAGTTAATTAGAGGAGTGTTTGTATGAACTTTACTGAATCAGAAAAATTACATAAAGAAGCATTAGAACATATAGTGGGCGGAGTGAACAGTCCTTCCCGCTCTTACAAAGCAGTAGGCGGCGGTTCACCTGTGGCAATGGAACGTGCAAAAGGGGCGTACTTTTGGGATGTGGACGGTAATCAGTACATCGATTATCTAGCTGCGTATGGTCCCATTATTACGGGCCATGCTCACCCTCATATTACGAAGGCGATCTCACACGCAGCTGAAACAGGTGTACTTTATGGAACTCCAACGAGACATGAAGTTACGTTTGCCAAAATGTTAAAAGAAGCAATTCCTTCTCTAGAGAAAGTTCGCTTTGTGAACTCTGGTACAGAGGCAGTTATGACGACAATCCGTGTAGCGCGCGCATACACGGGTCGAGACAAAATCTTGAAGTTTGCGGGCTGCTACCATGGACATTCCGATTTAGTGTTAGTTGCCGCTGGATCCGGTCCATCTACATTAGGTACTCCTGATTCTGCAGGGGTTCCAAAAAGTATCGCTCAAGAAGTCATTACGGTTCCTTTTAATGATATTGAGCCATTTAAAGAAGCCTTAGATAAATGGGGAGACCAAATAGCCGCTGTACTAGCGGAACCGATTGTTGGTAACTTTGGAATCGTTGAGCCAAAACCAGGATTTTTAGAGCAAGTGAATGAACTAACTCATAATGCTGGTGCACTCGTGGTTTATGATGAAGTTATTACGGCGTTTCGTTTCATGTACGGTGGTGCCCAAAACATGGTTGGGGTCACTCCAGATTTAACGGCCATGGGTAAAATTATTGGTGGCGGCTTACCAATTGGGGCTTACGGTGGAAGAAAAGATATTATGGAAAAAGTAGCTCCACTCGGACCTGCTTATCAAGCTGGTACAATGGCCGGTAACCCTGCCTCAATCCTTTCAGGCATTGCATGCTTAGAGGTTTTACAACAGGAGGGTGTTTATGAAAAAATGGATCAGCTCGGCGCTAAGCTTGAACAAGGAATCCTCGAGGCTGCCAATAAGCATAAAGTCACCATTACCATTAATCGTTTAAAAGGGGCTCTAACAGTTTATTTCACTGATGAAAAGGTCGTTAACTACGAGCAAGCTGAGAGAACAGATGGGGAAACTTTTGCTCGTTTCTTCAAACTTATGCTCAGCCAAGGAGTGAATCTAGCTCCTTCCAAATACGAAGCTTGGTTCTTAACAACCGAGCACACTGAAGAAGATATTGAAAAAACAATACAAGCGGTAGATTATGCATTCAGTCAGCTTTAATTAGCTAAAGTTTGTAATAAAAATACAGAGTGGTGAATTTACATCCACTCTGTATTTTTATTTTACTCCTTATTGTAAACGTTTTCATAAAAATACACACTTTGTCCTCATACGCTCTAATGTATAATTATTTGAATTCAGAATATTCGTATGATATGATAGGAGTACCGTTCTGAATTTTCCGTTTCTTTTTTCTCCTGTTTTCCCGTATTTACTCCCTTACATAAGCGTTTTGTTTTCTACCATTCTTAAGGAGGTGAAGGCAGCTAAGGAAACCCTTAGTTAAGCCAAAGTTATGAAAAAATGGAGTCCAAAGTTTTTCCGCGAATATAAGCATGCAGAACACGATGCATGTGGAATTGTTGCCTCAATCGAAAAAAACAAAATTCCTACCAAACAAAACATCATGGATTGTATTGATGCCTTAACAACAATGAATCATCGTGCAGGATTTGTAAATGGTGAAGGTGATGGAGTTGGTATACACATCGACATCCCCAAAGATTTGTGGAAAGAAAAACTAGAATCTCACCAAATCTCCCCTTCTCTTGCCGATGACCCTTTTTTTACTGTGGGTCATTTTTTTATCTCACGTGAACACCATCAAGCACAAATCCAGGAGTTAAAAACATTATTGGACTCAGACGGTTTCCAGCTTGTATTTGAATCAACAACTGGAGTCAATGAATCAGCGCTTGGACCAAAAGCACGACTAGAAAACCCTGTCTTTTGGCAAATAGCGGTGCTACCTGAAAATAAGGACGCTGCAGCTTATAACCAAAAGCTGTTTCAATGGACGGTAAAGGCTGAACAAAACGAAAATGTTCATGTTGCTTCCTTTAGTCATTACCACGCTGTATATAAGGTGATGGGTGCTGGCGAGCAGCTTCCGAAGTATTTTAAGGACCTTTCTCACCCGCTCACAGCATCGACCATGACTTTAGGACATAACAGATATTCAACCAACACCTTATCAAGCTTTTTCAGAGTTCAGCCATTTAGCGTTCTCGGTCACAACGGAGAGATTAACACGATTTCGAAGCTTGAAGACGAAGCTCGTATGTTAAATGTTCCTCTCGTAGAAGGGGGAAGTGACTCACAAAACTTAAATAGAACGATAGAGTCATTGATTTCTGAGAAAGGATACTCTCTGTTTGAAGCAGTTGATATCGCCTTCCCTCCTATCATCAATGAAATCAAAGCCTATCCAACACATCTGCAAGATTTATATACCTATATTCGAGAAGCATGGGGTCATTTTGCACAAGGTCCTGCTGGGATCATTTCTCGATTTGGTGACGAGGCTGTATTTAGTGTGGATGCCCTTGGGTTAAGACCACTCTGGATGTTATCCACCGAAACCTCGTATCTGTTCTCTTCTGAGCCTGGCATTAAATTAACATCAGAATATGTTGAAGAACCAAAACCTTTAGGTCCTGGAGAAAAAGTAGGTCTGAAATGGGAAGGGGATCACATTCGTGTTTATTTTATGGATGACTACCAACAAGAAGTCTATAACCGCTTTTCAAAGACTCATAGTCTAGAAGGAATACGAGAGCATCTTGTTCCTCCAACAATTGAGGCTGCCGACAGCAAGGTAACGGATCTCGTGCCTTCCCAAATTTCAAATGGGCAGTACAATGCCTTTGGTTGGGAAAAAGAACACGTTCAGTTATTAGAACAGATGGCACAAAAGGGAGCTGAGCCGATTCGTTCACTTGGTCATGATGCTCCACTAGCTTCCATGAATCCGAATCGATCGAACATTAGTGATTTTATAAAAGAAAGTGTTGCCGTTGTGACAAATCCAGCCATCGACCGCGATCGTGAAACGGAGCATTTTTCTACACGTACCATTCTGGGAAAAAGACCACAACTCGGCGGGGCTTCTGAAGCTGTTGACATTGTTCAACTATCAACCCCCATCATTTTAGAAGGAAAAGTAGGGAGCTTGTGTGCATCGACCATTCAACAGCCCAGCTTTGAACAAATTAAGAGTTACTTTGGTAAAAAGGAACTCGCTTACACACTCTCAACTACTTTTACTAAGGAAGAAACAATAGCTAAAGCCTTGAAGCGATTAAATCAAGAAGCGGTGAAGGCAGTTGAGTCTGGAAAAACCCTACTCATCCTGGATGATAAGTGGTCACATGTAAACGGGTATTACTGGTTAGACCCTCATTTAGTGGTCTCATCTGTTCACAAGGAACTCGTCTCCCAGAAAAAACGACGAGATTGCTCTCTTGTACTTCGCTCTGCAGCTTTACGAAACTTACATGATTTGATGATTGCTTTTGGACTTGGGGCAAATGCCGTAAACCCATATTACATGTTCAATACGGTATTTGAAGAGGATGAGGCACCCGCAGTTAACCTTTATGGGGCACTTACTAAAGGGATTGAAAAGGTGATTTCTACAATTGGGATTCACGAACTCCGTGGATACGGTCGTCTATTTTCAAGTATTGGCCTTCATGATGAAATTGCCGATGTGCTGCAAATTGTAAACTTCCTAGGTTCAGAAAAAGTGAAGCATAATTTTCACTACCTAAAAGAAGATTCCATTCAAAGAGCCGAGGAATTTAACGAGGATGCCAAGCGAATCGGGAAGTCCTTTAACCTCTTCCCTCGTATATGGAAGGCCATTGGGGATGTCGCTAAGACTGGGGATTACACGGCTTATCGTGAAAAAATGGATGAACAAGAATCTGCAAATCCTATTACGATTCGTCATTTAACCGAATTGAAAAAGAGTGAAAAAAACGTACAGCCACAGGAAGTTGACCTGTCTGTGGGTGAACATAGCTTGCCATTCGTTATTGCATCCATGTCCTTTGGTTCGCAAAATGAAATTGCGTTTAGAGCCTATGCAGAAGGTGCCGACCGCTTAAATATGGTTAGTATGAACGGTGAAGGTGGAGAAATTAAGGATATGCTCGGTAAATATCCGAAAACTCGGGGGCAACAAATCGCTTCGGGTCGATTCGGGGTCAACGCAGAGCTCCTGAACTCTTCTAATCTATTAGAAATTAAAATTGGTCAAGGTGCAAAACCTGGTGAAGGCGGACATTTACCCGGATCAAAGGTTACCGCAAAGATTGCGGAAGCAAGAAACGCGACTATTGGTTCCGATTTAATCTCCCCTTCTAACAACCATGATATCTATTCGATTGAAGATTTGGCGCAAATGATTCATGAGCTGAAAACAGCGAATGACCAAGCAAAGGTTGCCGTTAAGGTTCCTGTTGTACCAAATATCGGAACGATTGCTGTTGGGATTGCGAAAGCTGGAGCTGACATCATTACTCTGAGCGGTTTTGATGGCGGAACTGGGGCCGCTCGAATTCATGCGATTCAACACGTGGGTCTTCCAGTTGAAATTGGAGTGAAAGCAGCACATAATGCCCTCTTAGAAGCTGGGCTTCGCAACCACGTAGAGATTTGGGCTGATGGCGGAATTAAGAGTGCGAAAGATGTTTTAAAAGTCATGCTTCTTGGTGCGAACCGTATCGGCTTTGGAACGCTATCCATGATTGCCATCGGTTGTACAACATGTCGTGGCTGTCATTTAGATACATGTCACGTAGGAATTGCAACTCAAATTGAGAATGAAGTCCAAGCAAAGGAACATGGATTAAGACGTTTTGTTCCTCGACAATCAGACCTGGCTGTTCAAGGAATCGTCAACCTATTTACGGCTTTTGGTGATGAATTAAAGCAGCTTGCATCTGAGATGGGGATTAAAAATATCCAAGAAGCTGTCGGTCGTTCCGATTTGCTGGAACAAACACGTGGAACAGACTCTGTTGACTTAGAAAATTTATTAAAACCAATTGCTGTTCAGTCCCTCCCTTCTTTGGAGGCTGCTGCCTCTATTGAGGAAGAAGTATTGTCGGTTGCGGTAGGTGCTGAATCATTGGATAGCTCCGTTGAAGAATTGGGGCAATCTCGTGAATTCCTAGGAATCATCTCCAATCAAAGAGTTCTAGGAAGTAGGGTTTCCGGTCATCGTGTGAAGGGCCGCTTAAATGGTGGTTATCAAGAACTACACCCTATCAACCTTTCTTATAAAAAGGGCTCTATTCCTGGAAATGGATTAGCTGCTTATAATACGGAAGGGGTGTCCATTGCGGTTCACGGTGGTGCTCAAGATGGTGTCGGAAAGACTTCATTTGGAGGGAAGATTGCAATTTTAAAAGGTAAAGGTAAAAATGGTGCCTTTTACAACGGTTCGGTTGGTAAAGGCTTCGGTTATGGAGCACAATCAGGCCTGTTAATTGCACAAGGAAATGCAGATGCTCGTGCAGGTATTCGTCTTTCTGGTGCTGATTTAATTATAGGTGGACACAGAACTGTTCCTGTCCCTGAAGAGGAACAAGGGAATATTTCGGTGAATGCCAATATTAAGGGCTTTGCCTTTGAGTACATGACCAATGGTCGTGGCCTTGTATTAGGAGATCCAGGTCCATGGATTTGCGCAGGGATGACGGGTGGGGTTGTCTACCTTCGTCATAACCCTGAAATCGGTTTAACCAAGGAAGCTCTCAACCGCAGAATTGCGAAAGGAGCCAAAGTCTCGATTCAATCTTTAGATGAAAAAGGAAGAAAAGACGTTCAGGAATTACTACAAAAGTATTTATCTGAATTAACACAAACGGAACAAACCGATGAAATCAATTTGATTAAAGGCCTGTTAGATGATCCTGAAAACCATTTCCTTCAGGTGATTCCAACGAAAGAACAAGCAGATCCATCTGTATCAACTGAATAACATGAAGCAAACCAGGTACCCTTGGGCATGATAGGGGTACCTGGTTTTTTTAACCGGGTTTTATTCAACTAGACTTTGGGTATTGAATCTTGTGTCCAAGTTACTAAATTATTCTTGAACATTCGAATAATCCCATGTATGCTTTAATATTGATTATTAACTACAGGATTTTACACACTCATTAAAATATAAAGCGAGGAAATCATCTTAACATGAAATTAGGTGCCAGGATTTTTAAAACAGGCATAGCCATTATGCTTGCTCTGTTTTTTGCTGACTTACTAGGGCTACCAGCTCCAATATTTGCTGGAATTGCAGCCGTCTTTTCCATTCAGCCAACCGTATATCGATCTTATTTATCCATTTTAGATCAAGTTCAGTCCAATATCATTGGGGCTATAGTAGCTGTAGTCTTTGTTTACTTTTTAGGAAACGATATTTTAGTTATTGGGCTAGCCGTAGTTGTTGTCATTGCCATTAACTTAAAACTCAAAACGGATACAGCAATTGGTTTGTCCTTGGTGACGGTCATAGCCATCATGGAGAATCCAGGAGATCAACTGTTTAGCTTCACATTCTTACGCTTTTCAACCATTATGGTGGGGGTAGCCTCCTCTTTCTTAATCAACCTTGTGTTTCTACCACCCAAATATGAAACGAAGCTATTTTATAAAATCTCGAACACCACGGAAGAAATCATTCGCTGGATTCGAGTCAATTCACGTTTAGCTTCTGAGCACAGCCTCCTAAAAGGGGATATTGAAAAGTTAAAGGAAAACTTTATTAAAATGGATCACCTCTACTTACTGTACAAAGAGGAAAGAAGCTATTTTAAAAAGACCACGTTTGTGAAGTACAGAAAGCTTGTCATTTATAGACAAATGATTGCGACTTGTCGACGAGCGCTCGATATTCTGAAGAGGTTACATCGTTTCGAGAATGAACTGCATTTAATGCCTACCAACTTTCAAGAAGTGATTCAGGCTCATTTAAGTTCTCTAACTGTGCTACACGAGCAACTTATCTTACAGTTCTTAGGTAAAATCAGAGTTTCCGATTCTGCAGAGAATTACACAATGTCTCGAAAAGAGCTCATCGACCTATTCCTTCAATATGAAAAAGATACACAGGAGGAGCAACAGCAAAATTTATTTCATATGCTACAGCTCATTTCCGTTGTCATGGAGTATGGTGAAAACCTTGAGCACCTCGAGAAGCTCATTCACAGTTTTTATTCTTATCATAAAGATGAAAACCAGATATCTATAGGTGAGGACGATAATGCCTGAACTTTTTTACAAACGCTTAGACTCTAGATGAGTCTAAGCGTTTTTGTTTGTGTTATCCGAATTTGTACTACTTTTATCCGAAGTTAGACCCCCTTTATTCGAAGTCAGGCTCCCTTTATCCGAAGTTACGCTCCCTTTATCCGAAGTCAGGCCGCCCAAATCAGCTAATAATTTGTACACCCAAAGTATTACCAACTATTCCCATGCTCCCCTCTCATCTATGGCCGACACCCCTCCCTTTGTCAACGAATAGGATACAAATGAAAAGGAGGGAATAAGATGGAGCGGTGGAAAGATGTCCTGCTATATTATTTTCTACCTGCCTTACTTTTAATTGGACTGGTTATTCTGGCTTCAGTCTTTGGTAATCCCAAAGAAAACGCAGACAACCCTTCCAACGAAAACCCCCCGGTTCAACACGAACCCCCTAACAAGGAACCAAGCTCTGACCAACCTGCTATTTCATGGGGAGTAGACTCTGCCAGTATCACGAACTCAGAAATGTTTGCTTGTGTCAGAGAAAATTTTGGCGAACCAGCCGTCTGGGGTAGATATTTGGGGGATAAAGAAGGTGTATCTTTCGGTTTAACGGAGAACGAAGCCCAACTCCTTCATGCAGAAGGTACTAGTATCCTCTTAATCTATAACCATTTCACGGATGCACGGGGTTATGATCATGGTATGCAGCAAGGTAACCAAGCGATTGAGTACGCGAAAAATCTTGGAGCCCCAGCAGGTGTTACCATTTTTGCAGACATCGAACCAAATTATCCAGTAAACGATGCCTTTATCCGAGGCTGGCATGATGCTCTTGCTGAGTCTGATTACACACCAGGTATTTATGGAATATTCTCCCCCGATCGCGAGCTGACTTCAGCCTTTCTTACAGCAAGTGAAGCCAATCCAAACGTGAAAAAAAACACCAACATTTGGTCAGCTTTCCCTCAGGTTGGCATTACTTCTCAACAAAATGCACCTGACTTTCAAGGAGAAGGACCAGATGGATCACGTCTATACGGATGGCAATACGGTATTGATGCAGAAACCTGCAATATTGATACAAACCTCTTTAAAGCCGAAATGTTTGATTTCCTATGGAAGCCATAACAAATTAAGCTACAAAAGGTCGCACCAGGCAAAACCTGTGCGACCTTCATCTTCTTCTAATCTTTCATTCTTGGATCCAACGCATCCCTCAAACCATCCCCCATTAAATTGAAACCAAGAACGGTTAACATAATCGCAATCCCAGGGAAAATCATCGTCCACGGAGCATTAAAGAGATAGTTCTTCGAATCTGCTAACATCTTCCCCCACTCCGGTTGAGGGGCTTCTGCTCCTAGCCCTAAAAAGCCTAATGCAGCCGCTTCAATAATGGCAGTGGCCACGGCCAATGACCCTTGAATAATGATGGGGGCCATACTATTTGGCAAAATATGCTGAAATAATATTCTCCGATTCTTCATTCCTACTGCTTTGGCCGCAACGATATACTCTTCTTCTTTTACGCTCAAAACCCTCGACCTAATCAATCTTCCGAAGTTTGGAATATTGATAATCGCAATCGCTATGAGGGCATTTTGTAAAGATGGACCAAGTACCGTTACAATCCCAATAGCCAGTAGAATACTTGGGAAAGCTAGCATAATATCAAAAAATCTTGAAATTACACTATCTACCCATCTACCATAATAGCCGGCTAGGATTCCAAGTAGACAACCTACAACCATTGAACCCATTACCGCAAAAAAACCAACCCATAGTGAAATTCGTGCACCGTAGATAATTCTGGATAGAATATCACGTCCGAAGTCATCCGTTCCAAACCAATAGTCACTGGATGGAGGAACAAATCGATTTGCATAGTCGGGTTCTTTAAATCCGTATGGTGCAATCAGTGGAGCGAATATGGCGATGACGATAAAAAATAGAACAATAATCGACCCAGCAACAGCCAGCTTATTTTTCTTAAATATATTCCATGCTTCCACCCAAGGGGAAACCGGTTTCTCAACGTTTAGAACCTCTTCATTTTTCATTGTATTCTCCATTTTTTTGCACCTCCTATCGATATTTAATGCGAGGATCAATAGCCGCATAGAGCAAATCGACAATGAGGTTAATCATCACGAAAATTAACGCGACGATTAGAATACCGGATTGTACAACAGGATAATCTCTATACCCGATTGCATCATAGATGTAACGCCCAATCCCCGGCCAGCTAAAAATGGTCTCTGTTAAGATCGCTCCTCCAAGCAGAAGACCTGTTTGTAAACCAATGATCGTTAAAACAGGAATAACTGCATTTTTCAAGGAGTGCTTGTACACCACCCAAAACATAGACATCCCTTTTGCTCTTGCAGTCCGAATAAAATCTGAATTCATGACCTCTAGCATCGTGGACCTCGTAATCCGTGCTATTATGGCCATCGGTATGGTTGCTAAAGCAACACTTGGTAATATCAGATGCTTGATCACCACCCACAGCTTCTCTGTATCACCTTGGATCAGTGTATCTATGATATATAAATGGGTAATAGCCTGGACTGGGTCCCGCACCTCTTCTCTTCCTGAGGTCGGAAGCCATTCCAATTGAAGCCCAAATACCCATTGTTCCATCAACCCTAGCCAAAAAATTGGCATGGATACACCAATTAACGCCAGTACCATCGCGATATAATCAAACCAGGATCTTTTAAACCAGGCACTGATGATACCTGCATTAACCCCAACAAAAACGGCAATTAACATCGCGCAGAATGACAATTCAAAAGTCGCTGCTAAAAATGGCCAAATTTCATCCGCAATTTGAGAGTCTGTTCTCAGTGAAATACCTAAGTCACCTTGAAATAATCCGATGACGTAAATGAAAAATTGTTTATACCACGGTTCGTTCAAACCGAGTTGTTCCCTCATGGCATGAATGGCTTCCTCAGTGGCAAGTTGTCCTAAAATGATTTGTGCTGGGTCTCCCGGAATCAAGCGAATCATCATAAAGACAATAAATAGTAAGCCAAACAGCACTGGGACTAATAGTAGTAGTCTTCTAATTGTATAGGCGAGCAAGCTTTCACCTCATTTCTTATTCGTTCGAGGTTTGGTAACAAAGTTTAGAATCAAGTTTATGTTGGAACCTTTAAAACCGGCACTTTATTCGCTTTTATATTCTTTTTAATAAATGCCTTCAATTAATGTCCTAATTTTTAGGACGCCTCTTCAAAAACTGGACATAAACCAGTTTTATATCCCTGTTTTCCAGGTGCACAGTCCCTAATCTGAACATAAACCATTTTTATGTCCTAGTTTTTCAGTTGGACCTTCCAAAATCTGAACATAAAACACTTTTATGTCCTAGTTTTTCAGGTACACCCTCCCAAATCTGAACATAAAACACTTTTATGTCCTAGTTTTTCAGGTACACCCTCTCAAATCTGAACATAAAACACTTTTATGTCCTAGTTTTCCAGGTACACCCTCCCAAATCTGAACATAAAACACTTTTATGTCCTAGTTTTTCAAGTACACCATCCCGAATCTGAACATAAACCATTTTTATGTCCTAGTTTTCCAGATGCACCATCCCTAATCTGAACATAAACCATTTTTATGTCCTAGTTTTCCAGGTACACCATCCCAAATTTGAACATAAACCATTCTTATGTCCTAGTTTTCCAGTCGCACCCTTTAAACCTGACATTTAACTGTATTTTTAACAAAGAAGAGGGAGAATCCGTCCTCCCTCTCCTCTTTATTTCTTCATAGCATTACTTATTGTTTGAAGATGACTTGATGTAACTTATCAGATCCTGTTGGATGTGGTAGGAAGTTTTCAATTCCTTTTTTACCTGCTAGAGCTGGCTCTCCATGTACAAGTGGTACCCATGGAGCATCTTCAAAGATGATTTCTTGCGCTTGCTTATACAGGTCTTCACGGACAGCTGCATCTGTTTCAGATTGAGCTGCAATTAACACTTCATGTAACTCATCACTTGCATAATAAGAGTAGTTGTTACTTCCAATTGAATCTTTATCTAATAGTACATATAGGAAGTTATCTGCATCTCCATTGTCTCCAGTCCAACCAAGTAAGAATGCATCCGCTTCTCCAAGTCTAGCCTTTTCTAGGTAAGTCCCCCACTCATATGAGACAATATTTGCGGTGATTCCAACATCAGCTAGGTTCGCTTGGATGGCTTCCGCTACCTTTTGACCATTTGGCATATATGGACGAGGTACTGGCATTGCCCATAGTTCCATTTCAAATCCATCTGGATATCCCGCTTCGGCTAATAGTTCTTTTGCTTTTTCAGGGTTATAGTCGTATCCAGGAATATCTTCATTGTATCCAGCAATAACCGGTGGCATTGGGTTTACTGCAGGAATCGCTGCACCCGCGTAGAATGCGTCAATAATGGTTTGTTTATCAATGGCATGGTTCATTGCTTGACGAACGAGCTTATTATCAAATGGTTCCCTTGTGGCAGTTAAGCCTAGGTACCCAGTGTTCATAGATGGTCTGTTGAATACTTGTAGGTCTGGGTTCGCTTCAATTTGTGGAATATCTGTATAGTTCACTCCATCAATTAGATCCACTTCGCCTGACATTAAAGCGTTCAAACGAGCTGAGTTATCTGGAATGGAACGGAAGATTAACGTACTTACTTTCGGAAACTCCGGATTCCAATAATCTTCATTTTTAACTAGAGTGATACGATCATTTCGTTTCCACTCTTGGAATTTAAATGGACCTGTTCCTGTTGGATTCTCTGCAAACTTATCACCGTACTCCTCAATGGCTGTTGGACTTGCGATTCCAAACGGTGACATCGCTAGGTTTTTATAAAATGGAGCAAGTGGTCTTGTCAATTTGAATTCAACTGTGTGTGGGTCTACAGCGGTAACTGTATCAATAATGCCTGCAAACTGAGAGTTGTAATAGTAGTATTGTTCCTTGTCTCCTGCTTTCCAACGCTCAAAGTTATATACAACGGCATCGGCATTAAAATCAGTTCCGTCGTGGAATTTTACACCTTCACGAAGCTTCAGTGTATGCGTTAAACCATCATCACTTGTGCTCCATTCCGTTGCAAGCCCCGGATGAACTTCTGTATCTTGTGGTCCAAATTCAGTTAAAGTTTCATAGATATTCTTTGTAACCTTGAATGCTTCCCCTTCTGTTGTGGCAGCTGGGTCTAGTGAAGTTGAATCCCCACCGCGTCCAAATACAAGAGTATCCATGATTTCGCCTTCGTCGTTATTGCCTTCATCTTCTTCTTTTGGATCTTCATTATCCGTCGGTTGCTCCGTTCCTGGAGATTCAGGATCTTTTTTAGTTTCCTCATCATCCTTGTTACTACATGCGGCTAAAAATAGTACAGCCATCAAAAGAAAAGCCATCAACTTCAATAAATAACGGTTTCTCACTCTTTTTCCCCCTTTGTTTTTTCGATAAAGTGAGCCTAGAATTTTTTATGCTTGTATGTTAGAAAACATTCCTACTAAATTTATTTAAAAGTTTACTAGACAAGCCGTTTTTCCTACTCATACAAGTGGCAGGCCACGAAATGTCCATTTTTCATTTCTTTGAAGGTTGGGATTTTCTGAGAGCAAATATCTAGCTTGTCCGGGCAACGCGTATGGAACGGACATCCTGTTGGTGGATTGGATGGATCAGGTACGTCTCCTCTCACCACAATTCGTTCCCTATTTAAATCCGGATCTGGTACTGGAATAGCGGACAGCAGTGTCTTCGTATACGGATGAAGTGGCTCATTATATAAATCCTCAGTTGGAGCTAACTCCATCATCCTTCCTAAATACATGACCCCCACTCGATTACTAATGTGACGAACAACCCCTAAATCATGTGAAATAAATATATAGGTTAATTGGAAGGTCTCTTGTAGTTCATTTAATAGATTTAAGACCTGTGATTGAATTGACACATCAAGCGCTGATACGGGTTCGTCTGCAATAATTAGCTTAGGATTAGTCATTAACGCTCTAGCAATTCCAATACGCTGTCTTTGTCCCCCGCTGAATTGGTGAGGGTAGCGTTTGGCATGATACGGACTTAACCCTACAACCTCCAGCATGTCCAACACCTTCTGCTTTCGCTCTTTAGGATTCGCCATCCCATGAACGATTAAAGGCTCTTCTAAAATTTTTTGGACCGGATGCCTTGGATTCAAGGATGCATAGGGATCTTGGAAGATCATCTGCATTTCCTTCCGCATTTTCCTCATTTCATTGGTGTTTAACTTAGTGAGATCCTTATCTTCAAACCAAATACTACCCTGATCAGGTTCAATCAGTCGAAGTAGCATTCTTCCTGTTGTTGATTTACCACAGCCGCTTTCCCCTACCAGTCCAAACGTTTCTCCCTTTTCTAACGTAAAACTAATATCCTGAACAGCCTTGACCTCTCCAATTTTCCTCCCTAATATTCCACCGTTAATCGGAAATGCTTTTTGAATGCCTTCTACTTTTAAGAGTTGTGAGCTCATACGGAAACACTCCCCTCTTCTGCTAAAAAGCATCTCACTTGATGACCCTCTCCTACTTTGTAAAGAGCTGGGTCTTCTTTTTCACATCGCTGCATTGCATGAGGACACCTTTTATAAAAGCGACAGCCTGTTTTAATGGACCCAGGTTTAGGGACTTGTCCAGGAATCGAATAAAGCTTTTTATTTTTCTTACTCACATCTGGTATGGATTGAAGGAGACCCACTGTGTATGGGTGTCCTGGTTTTTTGAAAATATCAGAGACCGAGGCTTCCTCTACCACTTGGCCAGCGTACATCACCATAACTCGCTGGCAAACTTCTGCCACCACACCTAGGTCGTGTGTGATTAACATAATGGCTGTATTTAGCTTTTTATTAAGTTCTTTCATTAAGTCTAAAATTTGCGACTGAATGGTCACATCTAGTGCCGTAGTCGGTTCATCCGCAATCAGTAGTTTGGGCTCGCAGGATAAAGCCATAGCAATCATGACCCTTTGCCTCATACCACCCGACAGTTGATGAGGATATTCACTCATCAGCTCCTCAGGTCGGGGGAGCCCTACAAGTTTTAGCATCTCTACTGCTTTATTCCAAGCTTCTTTCTTTGTTGTTTTCTTATGAAGACGAATACCTTCAATCAATTGATTGCCTACTGTAAATAATGGGTTTAGGGACGTCATCGGTTCCTGAAATATCATGGCAATATCATTACCGCGAATGTTTCTCATCACTCTTTCGGATGCCTTTACTAAGTCTCGTCCCTCAATCAAAATCTCTCCCCCAACTATTTTTCCAGGAGGATTCGGTATTAACTTCATAATTGACAAGGAAGTAACGCTCTTCCCACAGCCAGATTCCCCTACGATGCCAAGGACTTCCCCTTTGTTCACATAAAAGGAAACATCATCAACCGCAGGAACTGCACCATCCGCTGTAAAGAACGACGTTTTCAAATGGTTTACTTGTAAGATTGGTTGCTCGTCCACATATTCACCTCTCCCTAGCACATGGCAAGTTTTTATAAGCTATCCTATGAGAGAGATTTGTGGAATAGACTAGTTTTTGGTAGAAACAGCGAGTTTTCCGGAAATTCGATAACCGGCATTTATAGTAAAATAACGGAACCTGGGTAGAAAAACAAAAAGAAAAATGCGGAGAAAATCTTACTTTTCTCCGCATCCTTAACCCAATTTATCTATTTGGATCATCCTCTTCAAAATGAGCATCCACAGGACCTTTCTGTGGTGGCTCTTGTTTCTTTTTCCCTCTACGTAGTTTCTCGAGAATCTTCTTATAGTTTAGGTTGATAACCTTTGGCTTGTATTGATCACTCACTTCAATATCTCGGTTCGATGCTTTCATGAAGGACCAAGCAAGCATAATCATAATGAAGATTAACGGAAACCCTCCGACAATACTTGCGGTTTGTAAGGTGTCTAGTCCGCCTAGAAACATGAGTGTCAGTGGCAATAGACAGAGAGCAAATGCCCAGAACAGTCGATTCCATCGAAGTGGTTCATCTGCCACTTCCTTTTGAACCACCGATGCTAGGATGTAAGAGCTCGAATCAAAGGTTGTAGCAAGGAAAATGATAGCTAATACAGTAAAAATCAGTATGATAAAAGGCGCCCATGGAAGTGTAGAAATGACATCTAATATGGCAACTGGAGCCCCTTCGTTATTTAGGATGGAGATAACATCTAGCTGTCCCGTCAACTGCAGGTGCAAGCCGTAGTTCCCCATTACTCCGAAAAAGAGTAGACTTCCGATGGTTCCATAGATAATGGTTCCAAGAATCATCTGTTTGATGGTACGACCTCTTGATATTTTGGCAACGAAAAGTCCCACAAACGGTGCATATACAAGCCACCATGCCCAGTAAAAGACAGTCCATGCTTCAGGGAAACCGCTTTTAGTAAATGGGCCTAACCTGTTAAAAGGCTCTGTCCATGTACTCATATGAAAGAAATTGTCTAGTAACACTCCTATACTATTAGTAGTGGTTTCCGTTATAAAACGAGTTGGACCTAAAACGTACATAAACGCTAACAGAAAGAAAGCTAGGAAAAGGTTTAAGTCGCTCAGAATTTTGATCCCTTTGCGAAGACCGGAGTATGCACTTATACCAAAAATGAGTGTAACCCCTGCTAAAATCCCAACATTCATAATCATATTGGTCTCTAAGCCAGTTAGTCGGTTAATTCCTTCCGCAATCATTGGGGTACCAAGCGCTAAGGTAGTTCCCGCTCCTCCTAGCAATCCAAAAATAAATAGAACGTCAATTAGTGTTCCTAAAGGACCATCTGCTAGTTTTCCAATCAAAGGTCTAGTCGCTTCACTCACCTTCAAAACTGGACTTTTTCGAACATAATAGAAATAGGCCATAGGTAAAGCTGGAAGTGTATAAATCGCCCAAGCAATCGGTCCCCAGTGGAAAATTCCATAGGTACTAGACCAAACAATCGCTTGACGGCTCCCTGGCTCAATTCCAAACGGTGGCCCTTGATAATAATAAGCCCATTCAATCGTCGCCCAATATAAAATACTAGAACCAATTCCAGCACAAAAGAGCATACCTGCCCAAGAAAAATCATTAAACTCTGGTCGTTCCTCTTTCTCCCCAAGCTTCACTCTTCCATTCTCACTAAAAGCCACATAAACGAGGAAAAAGAAAACCGCTATACCCATCAATAAATACAAGACACCGAAATTCGTTGTTACATATGTATTCGCAGCGTCAACATACAGCTTCCCCTCTTCAGGAAAGATAATGAGTGGAACGGTCACCAATAATAATAAAATCAATGCCCCGATAAACGTAGGCCAGTCAATAACACGATTGGTCATGTTCACGACTCCTTCTATTGTATATTCCAAAGTTGATATCCTTATAGTGAGCGTGTAGGGGCAGTCTTATTCGTTTGACAGGTACAGTCACCGCCCAAGATTTGTCCAAAAGAAAAAGCACCGGAGCTTGATCCGGTGCTTACTTAATTGCTTATTATGCTTCTAATTGCTGAACTTGGAACAAGTCATAGTAATGACCTTTTTTCTCCATTAGCTCAGAGTGTGTACCCATCTCAACGATTTGACCGTGTTCGATATGAACGATTCGGTCTGCGTGCGTAATCGTGGACAATCGGTGGGCTACGATAAAGGTTGTTCGATTTTTAGCTAGCTTTTCAAGCGCCTCTTGGATGAGGTGTTCACTTTCTAAATCCAATGCCGAAGTCGCTTCGTCCAAGATTAAAATCGGTGGATTTTTTAAGAAAACACGGGCAATGGCAACTCTCTGCTTTTGTCCCCCAGAAAGCTTCACACCTCTTTCACCAACGGTGGTATCATAACCATCGGGTAAATTCATAATAAAGTCATGTGCGTTCGCAGCCTTTGCAGCAGCCACTACCTCTTCATCCGTAGCATCCGGTTTTCCTAATAAGATATTGGTTTTTACCGATTCACTGAACAAAATATTATCCTGTAGTACCATACCTATATTGTCTCGAAGGCTCCTTGTTTGAAATCTTCTAAGGTCCGTTCCATCTAATAGAATTTCTCCTTCTGTCACATCATAAAAACGTGGAATTAAGCTAATTAAAGAAGATTTTCCTCCTCCACTCATTCCAACTAATGCGACAGTTTCCCCTTTATCAATATCAAAATTGAGGTTTTTCAAGACCATATCTTCGTTTTCTTCATAAGAAAAACTGACATTTTTAAAGGTAATGTTTCCTTTTACATCCTTACACTCTATCGAACCTGGTAAGTCATCAACATCGTATTTTTCATCCACAAACTCAAATACACGGTCCATCGATGCAATGGCTTGAGTAAGCGTTGTGGAAGAGTTAACTAGTCTTCTTAAAGGACTATAAAGACGGTCAATATAAGCTATAAATGCGGCCATTGCCCCAATAGACAAATCACCTTGAATAACGGAGTACCCAGCAAATGCAATAACTAACAATGGAGCAACATCAGTTATCGTGTTAACAACCGCAAAAGCCTTTGCATTCCAGCTTGTATGGTTCAGTGCTTTCTCAAGGAAGTTCTTATTATGCTTAGTAAATTGACCTTGCTCATGACCTTCAATGGCAAAGCTTTTTATGACCGATATCCCTTGAACTCTTTCATGAAGGTAACTTTGTACCTCTGCCAGTGCTTGTGACCGAGTTCTTGTCAAACTTCTAAGCCTTCCAAAAAAGTACTTAACAGATACTGCATAAAACGGGAACAGTAACAGGGATACAATGGTTAACTTTATATCCATTGTGAACATAATGGCTACTGCAATGATAATCGTAGCCACATCCAGCCATAAGTTCATTAGTCCTGTGATGACAAAGTTCTTCGTTTGTTCCACATCGTTAATCACACGGGAGATTACCTCTCCCACTTTCGTATTGGAGTAATACTTCAAGCTTAACTTTTGGATATGTTGAAAAAGCTGATCTCGGATGTCATATAAAATTTTACTACCGGTCCACTGTGCAAAATATTGGCGGTAATACTCAATAGGTGGTCTCACGATAATAAATACAACAAAGGTAACACCCATAAGCCAGAATAATTGCTCTAACTGTTGATTGGAAGTGAGCGTTTCATTTCCCACAATATCATCAATCACGTATTTAATAAGTAACGGTATTAACAGAGGTATAGCAAATTTTATAATTCCAATTAGCAGTGTTCCTAGAATTTGTAGGCGGTAGGGCCTTACAAACTCCATATATCTTTTTATACTCCCCACTTTAAAATGGCCCCTCTCAATATGAAAAATCTAGCTGGCTTTAGCCTCTCCACTCGTAAATAACTGAAAAAACCTGTTGATTCTCAACAGGTTTTATCCCTCTTATTTTAAATAAAATAAGTATCTCTCATACCATTCGTCTATAAATTCAGGTGCAAATGGTCCTTTTCTTTGGCGAATCCACTTAACCAGTTTATCTACATTTCGTTTTAGGATATGATCGATGACCTCAGGGTACATCATTTTTTGACTATGTAATTCGTACTCATCTTCATCAAGCAATGTATACGTCATATCAGGGTATACTTTAATATCCAAATCGTAGTCAATATATTTCAATGCTTCATTATCATAGGCAAATGGCGAACTTAAGTTACAGTAATAATAAATCCCGTCTTCTCGAATCATACCTATGATATTGAACCAGTGCTGTGCATGAAAGTAACAAATCGCAGGTTCTCTTGTAATCCACGTTCTACCATCAGATTCCGTCACAGTTGTACGATCATTTCCCCCAATAATTAGATTGCTTGTCCCTTTTAAAACGGTCGTTTCATCCCAAACACGGTGTAGATTCCCGTTATGTTTATAGCTATGAATTTGTACCTTCTCACCCTCATGAGGAACCGCCATGTTTGTCCCTTCTTTCTCCGAACCAGCAAAACATAAATTATCAACCGTCCATTCTCATTATGTATGGCTTTCTTTTCTTCTTATTATTATAACTATTATAACGGTTCTTAAGTGAATTTAAAACTTTCATGTCGGCAAATGAGTAATTCGACAGGGTTCGACAGGGTTTGGAAAACAACTGTCACGACACTAAATGGTGGGTGACAAAAAAAAGAGCCACTAATATTGGCTCTAAACGGAATATTGTTTTAAGTTTTCTTCTTGGTAATATCGAATAACTTGTTCAGTTTGTTTTTCAAAAGTTTCTTGAATCTCCCTCAATTCTTGTTTCATTTTTTCTATATCCTCTCTCACACCCGCTAAGCGTGCTTCTTCTTCTAATAAAAGGAGCTCTGCCTCAATCTTTTGGCAACGTTCTAATTCAGATTGTAAAAAAAGCAGCTGGTCCATTGTCTTCATCTGATTATTCACCAATTCATCGAACATCTTCATCTGCACTCTCTCCTTCAAAAGGGGTTAGATAAGTAATTCTGTGGTGGGTTTCATTTCCCTTTGACTAGTTATGTAAGTTTGGCACTGCTTTTGTCGAAGGAAAATATCCACCAGTTTAGGAATTGCACCTTCGATCCGGGAATTGCACCTTTAGCCCCCAGAATTGCACCTTCAATCCAAGAATTGCACCTTCAATCCGAGAATTGCACCTTCAATCCAAGAATTGCACCTTCAATCCGAGAATTGCACCTTCAATCCAAGAATTGCACCTTCAATCCGAGAATTGCACCTTCAATCCGAGAATTGCACCTTCAGCCCCAGAATTGCACCTTCAGCCCCAGAATTGCACTCCCCCATACACAGAAGAAAGCGCCCCACTCGGATAGTGAGACGCTTTCGTTAGAGTAATTACTGTTGTTGTTGACCAGCATTACCAGAAGCTTGAGCTTTCTTAGCTGCTGATTGTTGGTTTTGTTGTCTTACTTGTTGAGCATCAGTTTCGCTTGCAAATTCAGTACCGAATTTACCAGCACCTGCAGATGCTGCGTTTTGCTTTCTTACTTCTGCTGCATTAGTTTTTGAAGCTTGTGCTTGTTGTTTTTGATCCACTGTAATCACCTCCACGACTTTAATGTAACCAGCCATGTCTGAAACTATGTTGGTTTTTTATGGATTTTATATGGATAAAAATGGAATATAAATAAAAGCACGTTTCCCTCCATACACACCATCTTTTAGATTGCATAGGTTCAATTTTTAAAACAAAAAATAAGGAACGCGTAGAAAGGAGTTGAGGTTAGATGTATGTAGGAAGAGACATGACGGAACTTGGAATGGTTCCAAAAAATGAATGGCAAGACAGTGAATTAGCTTTTTTCCATCATTCCTTGCAACAAATGGTGCCTTATTTAAATAGTGAGGGCGTTACCATCCATAAAGAAATCGTAAAGGAAATTGAAAGAAGAGGTGGCCTTCACCGAAATGAAGCCACCTACACGTCTGGTACGGATCCAACGATTGATTAGTGAGTTTCTTTAAAAGCTTTCCACATCTTTTGAAAAGGTACTGGGAATGCGTATTCACTCATTTGTTTTTCCGTCATTATTTGGTACGGAAGCTCAACAGAGGAAATGGAGCCTTTAACCACATAGGCGTCGATTTCCCATTCAACATGGGAAAAAACATGTTTGACTGTCGTTAAAGGTTCCATATGTTCTATTTCTAGATTAAGTTCCTCCTTTAACCAACTTCGAAACGCATCCAGGTCCCCATTCTTTCCTTTTTCTATCATCGGGAACTGCCACATCGAAGCAAGTAATCCTGTTTCCGGACGCTTTTGAACTACGATCTGCCCATCATTTGTTAACACTAGTGCAGACATCCATTTCTTTTTGGTTGAGGATTTTTTTGTATTTTTTATCGGAAGAATTTTTTCTTTTCCTTCATGGAATCCTTTACAGTAATCACGGACCGGACAAAGCAGACACGACGGAGATTGAGGGGTACAAATCAAAGCCCCTAACTCCATAATCCCCTGGTTAAAACCAGATGGGTCTTCGTGGTCAATTACCTCCCGAACAAGCCCTTCAAAGGTTTTTCTTGTCTTCGGTTTTGCGATATCTTCTTCAATCGAAAAGACACGTGAGAATACCCTCATGACGTTTCCATCCACCGCAGGCTCTGGTTTCCGAAAAGCAATACTCATAACAGCTCCAGCCGTATATGGACCGACCCCTTTTAAGGATTGAAATTGTTTGGGGTCTTCCGGAACGTTTCCATTATACTTTTCTGCTACTTCTCTAACAGCGGTTTGGAGGTTTCGAACTCTCGAGTAGTACCCTAACCCTTCCCAGGCTTTTAAAATTTCATCTTCCTTTGCATTTGCAAAGTCGTGCAGAGTAGGAAACTTATCAATAAATCGTTCATAGTATGGGATGACAGTGTCTACCCTTGTTTGCTGGAGCATAATTTCTGAAACCCAGATTCTGAATGGATCTTCTGTTCTTCTCCATGGTAAGTCTCGTTTTTCTTGATGGAACCAAGAAACGAGTGCTTTTTGAAACTTTTCTATTTGAAAGTCATTCAATGATTTTTCAATGGTTGTGGTCATAGTTTGCTCCTTTATAGTGAATGACCTTATGTAATTCAAACCCTCTTATAAACTTAGGATGGCTAATTTCGTATACTCTGTTGCTTTATGACAGTAGTTGGTTCTATGAACAAGGGACATTGGTTTCCGTTGCAGGTGCTTGCTTTCCGCGGGCGGTCCGGGAGCCTCCTCGTCGCTTCGCTCCTGCGGGGTCTCCCTTGTCCCTTCCTCCCGCAGGAGTCAAGCACCTTCCACTCCAATCAACTGCGGTTTAATAACATGTGCACTAAACAACACTCTTTACGAAAATAGCGTAAAAAATAGTCCATCTATCGTTTTTAATCCCTATAAAAAGGGGAATAAGAAGTACTAACGGTTCCTTTTAATGGCTAGGCATTCGATTTGTTGCTCTGGGTCTTCTAGACATTGCAAGAAGATTTCGGATGACTGTCGTTTCTTTTTCAAGGCATAGTAATACGCCTCTGTTGGAACAGAGTACACTTCTATAAACTTATTTTTTTCATGCTCGTCCCAAAGCGCCAGAGAGGCTCCGTACGATTGCATGGTTTGAATCATGTCATTCATAATCTCTTTATATTGTACATGAAAATGTTCTTTAATTTGATACTGAAATAACATTTGAACCATGAAAATCCTCCTTTATCATGCAGTTTTTTACAATTGGCTGCTTTATGTTCATGTTAAGATGCGTTTTTTAAAAACCACTTTCTAAATCTAGAAACTTTCAAAGGGGGAAGCCACTTGGATACAGGAACACATATAGTGATGGGGATTGCATTAGGTGGTATATCCACGTTAGACCCTGTTGTAGCAAATAGTGCCCCAACGGGAACGGCTGTATTGATTGCCGCAATACTCGGGTCGCAAGCCCCAGATATAGATACTGTTTTAAAATTAAAAAATAATGCAACGTACCTCAAACACCATCGGGGAATTACACATTCCATCCCCGCCGTTTTGTTATGGCCCATTGCGATTACGGTTGCCATGATGCTTTTCTTCCCTGAAGCGAATTGGTTTCATATTTGGATTTGGACATTTCTTGCTGTTTTCCTTCATGTATTTGTCGACATTTTCAACGCTTATGGGACTCAGGCATTACGCCCTTTTTCGTCGAAATGGGTCGCATTAGGTTGGATTAACACGTTTGATCCGTTTATTTTTGGTATTCATATTGTCGGTTTTATTCTTTGGTTTTTAGGCGCCCATCCTGGTTACACATTTTTAGCGATTTATGGAATCATAGTGGCGTACTATGTATTACGGTTTATATCACAACGAAACATCAGACGAACCATTGAAAAAAGATTTCCAGAAGTAACGAATGTCATTATTGCACCCACTCTCCGCTATTATCAATGGCGGGTAGCCATCATGGATCATGACCACTTCTATGTAGGTAGAGCATTTAAAGATGAACTGATTATTTTTGATCAGTTTGAAAGACTGCCTTTCCCGGAAGAAAAAGAGCATGTCCTGTCAGCAGTTCAAGATGATCCGAATGTGTCAGCCTTCTTAAACTTCTCCCCTTCTTATCGATGGGAAATGGAGGAGGAAGGCGATAAGATTGAAATTCGGTTTATTGACCTTCGTTATCGAAAAGATGGGCATTATCCTTTTGTCGCAATCGTCCATCTAGACTGGGATTTGAATATTATTTCCTCTTTTACAGGTTGGGTGTACAGCGAAGAAAAGCTCCAGAAAAAACTGGAGATTCTTCCTGATTAAAATCAACTGGAAAGTTTCGTACAGAATGAGATCTCATATCTGTTAAATACTATGTGTACGCAGGATATCATTGAGGTCACTCATGATGTTTTGTGTGGTGAGTTTCTTAGCAGGGGTGAGAGAGAATGGTACGCAACAAGGAAAAAGGATTTCCAATCGTAAATGGAATCAAACTCGAAGGCGAGCCTCGTGCCAAAGCTGAGTATGCCTCTAAACGAGCAGACGGATCGATCAACACACATCCACAAGAGCGAATGAGAGCTTCTAACCACCGGGAAGACGATTCAGCACGTTCTTAAGGGGGAAATGATCATGGGAAACATGAAAAATAACTTCTACAGCAATGTGTATAAGAGTCCGTTCGAGCAAGCTAACACAAGAAAAAAGCACTTGTGGTCTCAGGTTAAAGGGGAAACCCAGCAAACCCAAAACCAAATCATTTTGGAGCATCAGACAAGAAAACAATCTTAGTTAGTACCAAAAAAGGCCAGAGGGGCTCACCTCTGGCTTTTACTTTTTATTATTCAGTAATAGTGAAATCGGAAGAGCTTCCTGACTTCCGTCTCCATTCAATCGATATCCCCATGCAAAGACTCCGTTTAAGTAATCAATTTTAAAATATTGACCAGGGTCTCCGTGGATCTCATAAATTTCCCCTTTTTTAAAATCCTTTGGGTCTCTAATATAAGCTTCTGCCATAACAGCCTTTCTCTCGAGAACAGCATATTCGTTCACCATTCCCATTTGTTCAGCTTTTCTTGCTTTTTCTCTTAATTGAGCAATTTCTTGTTCTAATTCAACTTTACTTAGTTGGCTATATCTTTTTTCAGACTCCAAGACAAGACTCTCCTTTTTATAACACTTATAGAAAAAATGAATTTACACAAGCTATATACATGTTAACATTTTTAGCATGCTATATTCTGTATCATATAAGAAGAAAAGGCTGGTTGCAAAGGAGGAGTACTATTGAGGGCAGTTCTCATAACAGGAGGTGGAACCGGATTAGGTAAAGAATTAGCCCATTTATTTGCAAGGCAAAGCTTTAAGGTTTTGCTTTGTGGAAGAAAAGAAGAACCTTTAATGGAAGTAAAAGCAGAAATCGAAAAGCTAGGTGGAACGGCCGATGCTTTCACTTTAGATGTAACCAACTATGAAGAAATGAAAAGTACACTTAATCAAATTCGGATGGAAAACCTCGAGATTATTGTGAATAATGCAGGGATTGGCATATTTGGTTCGTTTGAAAATATGCCCCTCTCTCAATTTGAAGATATGATGAGAGTGAATTACTTTGGTCCCCTCTATCTTTGTAAAATGGTCATTCCACATTTGCTAAAGAAAAATAAGGGAATCATTATCAACATCATATCCACAGCTGGACTGCATGGAAAAGCAAACGAAGCAGGATATTGTGCAAGTAAATTTGCTCTCAGAGGGTTAGGTGAAAGTCTTCAAAAAGAATATGAAGGAAGGTTGCGAGTGGTCAATGTCTTTATGGGTGGTATGAACACACCTTTTTGGGAGGATAGTACCCATGTTTCAGACCCTAGTCAGTTAATGAACCCTCGTGACATTGCAGAACTTATTTTTACACAATATGAACATAAAGAAGAAGTAAAAATCGAAAGGAAGAAGCCTTAAGCCTCTTCCCTTTTTTCGTTGATAAAGCGTTCTATTAAATCTATTTCAAACCCTTTTCGGAACAAGAACTGTTTTACTTTCATGATATCTCCGCCATGCCGGTTCCAAGCTTTTTCTCCTTGTTTTTGAATAGCATTCCATTCCTCATCTTCATCTGGTCCCCACTCGGCCTCTTCAAGTGCGATTGAAATCACGGAAGCAGGGAACCCTTTTTGCATGAGCTTATCAAATAGCTTCTGCTTTTTTTCGGTTGTGGAATACTTTTTTAAACTATTTCCCCATTTACCAACGAGCTGAATGGCTTTATCAATGGCTCTTTCTTCTGTAAAAAATAGAAGGGCTTGTTCCCGGTTTGGAGCTGAAATTCCTTTTTCCTTTAATCTAGCATCAATCCAACTTGGTCCTTTATCGCTTGTTTCTATATAGGTTTTGACAAAAGCTACCGCAAACTCATCGTCCCTTATGTATCCATACTCCTCGAGATGATGTAACACTTCATCCAGGACAGCTTCTTCAATTTCTTTTTGTATTAAATATTGCCTCACTTCTTCTTTGCTTCTCATTCTTGCAGTCAGATAATTAGCAGCTAAATGAATCCCTTTTCGTATATGATCAGCAAACTGAATTTCCTGGATATCAAACTCAGTTAGCTCTCTCCCCTTTTTTAGTTGAAAAGAGGCCAACACATATTCATCCACACTAAAGGCATACTCTTCTCTTTGTCCTTGTAAAATATATATATTATAACGATTTTTATTTTTCTTTTGTGGGGTAATTTTTGAAACAATCATATTTAACACCTCCCTTTTACTGTAGCACACTTTTTTCCATTTTTTTGTTACAATTATTGTAAGTCTAAATGAAATGAGAATATGACAATAGGAGCTGAAGCAATGAAAGTTGCGATTGCTGGTGGTACTGGATTTGTTGGGCATGAACTCAGTCAATGGTTTCAAAAAAGGAATATTCATCTTCTTGTATTAACTCGTAACCCTTCTCAAAAACCCTCTTTGTCAAATGTTCAATACGTACAATGGATGTCTGAAGATGCTTCACCTGAAAAAGAACTAGAAGGACCAGAGCCATACTATTTATGATTGATCATCCTGATATCTCTGGTCCGGTTAATATAACGTCTCCAGGTCCTGTACAAATGAAGGCATTCGGAAAAACCCTAGGATCTGTTTTACGAAAACCTCACTGGATGCCAACGCCAGGCTTTGCTTTAAAAGCAGCACTTGGGGAAAAGAGTATTCTGGTCTTGGAAGGACAAAAAGTCTTGCCTAAAAAACTGTTATCAGCTGGATTTGAGTTCCAGTATTCTCGTCTTGAAGAAGCTTTAGAGCAAATTTTTTCCTCATAACTGTATTTCATCCTTTCAATTAGGAAAAAATAGGATTAAACCTGTAGAAAGGATGAGGTGTCATGAAAAAAGAGAAACGTGAAAAAATGAGAAGCACATTGTCAAGTATGCAAGAGGTTAGGTACCAAAGGGATTTTAAATTAGCAGATCGCGCAGCTGGTGCTGAGGTACATAAGAAAAGAGACTAACATTCCCATTTATAATCATCCTGAAAATGAACATCATAAGAACGAGGAGCCATTACCGCTCTTCGTTCTTTTTCTTTTGAATGCTGGAACCAACATAGAGGGGGAGATTCGAATGGGCAGAGGACAAACACACCGTAAAAATCGTGATAAAAATACGAATTCATTACCTCAAACACCTGCTAATTTAAAACGACCAGCTGTTGAATACAATGAGGAATTCGCTGACGCCGCTGATTTAGAAGCTCAAGCTCGAGCTAACGCTGCAAACCAGCGCGTAAAAATGAAGCAGCATAAAGATTTAAACAAATAGTTTTTCTCACGGGGTAAGGCGACTTCGGTGTCCTTACCCCCTTCTTGTGAATAAGTTATTCCCATCATTGTGGATAATGTGCATAACACTGTGGATGACTGATATTAAAGGATTTGTACATAGGACTAATTGTGGATGAGATTTTGTCGATTTTTGTGGAAAGTGTGAATATATACCCCTAAATACTTTTATTAGCCTGTTTATAGTGTGGATAAGGTTGTGTATAACACCTTAAAAAAAACCCAGCAGATTTTGCTCTACTGGGTCATACCTAGCTACATTTCACCTTTTATTTGCTTACTCGAATCCGATTCGCTCTCTTTAATTTCTTCATACTTCCCTGGCCAAAATGCTTTTTTTCCAAACCATGCCGTAATAGCTGGTACAAGGAATGGACGCACAATAAACGTATCTATTAGTACACCCACAGCCGTTATAATTCCAAAATGGACAAGAATTTGTATAGGGAGAGTAGCTAATACAGCAAAGGTTCCTGCAAGGATGACACCCGCTGAGTTAATCACCCCACCCGTTTCGTTTGCTCCTTCTTTTATAGCCTTTTTAAGTGGCATGTATCTTGCTTTTTTCCAGATACTTGATTTCATTAAAATATTGTAATCTACACCGAGTGCCCCCAAGAATATGAAAGCGTATAGTGGAATAAATCCTTGAATGGCATCTGCCCCCATTACATAATGAATGATGATCCAGCCAAGTCCAAGTGCTGAAAAATAACTTACAACCACTGTTGCCATTAGGTAAATCATCGCCGTAATGGATCTTAGATAACCAAGCACTAACAAAGCGATGATAATAATAATTAAAGGAACTAAAATGGAGGCGTCTCGACTCGATGTTTCTCGGATATCATATTGCTCTGCTGTTTGACCAGCAATCCAAACTTTCTTTTCTGTATCGCTAATACCACTATTAGCAAGAGCGGTTGACACAATTTCACGTAGCTCTGGAATGACATCCATTGCCTCGTTGGAATACGGATTCATCGTCAGTTCAATGCTATACATATGGATGTTGGCATTGTTTTGGCCAGGTACTGGCTCCGTTACATCCCCTACAAAGTCTTGTGCACTCAGATTTTCTTGTAAATTAACCTCTTTCCCCTCTGTATCAATGGCAAGCGTTATTGGCGCTAGCTGCCCAGCATTAAAGGAATTTTCAATGAGTTGGAACCCCTCACTTGAAGCCATATCCTCCGGAAATGAGGAAAGCGTATCATATGTGTATTTTATTTGGAAGGTGAATGCTGCTAGGCCAACTAGTACGATCGTTGTAGCAATCGTTACTGTCTTTGCACGGTCGACCACAAACGAATTTATTTTTTCACTCAGTTTCACCTTATCTTGCTGCTTAGGGAGACTCTTCCCTTTTTCCATTGCTTTTTGTTCCATCATTTCTTGAGGCATTGGAATAAATGGGAAGAACGATACTCTTCCAAGTACTGCTAGAATCGCAGGAACCAACGTTAAGCTAGATAGAGCCACAACAAAAATGGCTAGCACGAAGGGAATACTAAATCTCTCAATCGGGCCAAAATCTGCTAACAATAAAAATGATAAGGCCGAAATGGTTGTGAGAGCACTCATCGCGATGGCTCCACTTTTATCCTTAGTGGCTTCTTTTAAAGCTGTAGAAGATTCGCGATTTACTTTCAGATAGGACCTAAATCTTGAAATTAAGAATAAACAATAATCAGTTCCAGCACCGAACAATAGAACGGTCATAATGGATATTCCTTGGCTATCAAATGTGATGACACCGTTTTCCCCTAAAGCTCCTAGAACCGGACTAATGATTGAGTAGGCAAAACCTACACCGATTAAAGGTATAAGTGCAAGGATTGGTGATCGATAAATGATGAGAAGAACCGTCAACACCAAAATGAAAGTGATGATGGTTAGAGAAAAGTCTCCGCTCGAAAATAGGTCTGTTGCATCCATCAAGATACCAACCGGTCCTGTCACTCTAGCACTTAAGCTTGCTGAGTCAATTTCTTCATTAAATGGATTCGCCCCAATAAGAGATTCTGCCCGCTCACTCATTTCACTAACATTTTCTTTTAATCTGGTCGCATCCACTCCATCATTAAAAAAGACTGGCATAATGAACGTTTTGCCGTTTTCAGATACCTGCCCCATCAACACTTCTTCAGGGATTGTATGTAATGGAGGAATCATCTTTTGATCCGGCAGTGGGTTCTCGGATAAATCTTGTACGACTGAACGGATTTGTTGTATTTCTTCATCTCCGAGTCCTAATTCTTTATTCCAAACAATAAGAGCTGGTACCCCACTTTCGTTTGGAAATTCTTCTTCTATTAGGTTTGATGCTTCCGTTGATGCTTTCAATTCATCAAAATTACCAGCGCTGTCGTTTACTTGTTGATTTGCTTGTGGGAATACGAAATTTAAAACGGTTGCTAATGCGATCCATACTAATATCGTAATCCATTTACTTTTTTTACCCACAACCCATTTCACATAGGAGTTTTCCATTTGCTCACTCTCCGTTAGGATTTTTTCTCTTCTTTATGTGGGACACGGAACCTGTCCCTCTGTCCCAGTTGGACAAGGAATCTCTGCCCCTGAACATCTTTTTTAGTATCATTTGGGTGGCCCAGTTTGGAAGATAGGATTCGTATTCGATTTTATCTTCCATTACAATATGTTCAGATTTCTGAATGAATGTATGCGTATGCTTCCATTTTTTAAAAGGGAATGGTACGACTAAGGCTTCATCTATAAAGTAGGCATTTTCTTTGATGTCTTTAAATACTAATACCCACTTTACACGAAATATGAAAAAATGGAGCATTAGTGGCATTTTGCCACCTTTTTTGAAGACAGGATTTCTTTCAAATGTTACTTCAGGAAAACGAGTAATCTTTGAAAGGTTCTTAGGATTACTGTAGAATCCCCATACGGTTTCCATGTTATGTTGAAAAGTTGTAAAGTGTTTGTAAGTTCCTTTAAACACTGCACCACTCCTTTAGTTACCAATATAAACCTTTTCCTAAATGTTAACGCTTCTCTTATAAAAAGGACACCTAAACTGGTGTCCTTTTTGTGAAAATTTTTTATAAAAGATGTGCGGAAAAACCGGTCCGTAACAAAGTGAAAAGGAGTCCAGAACCTGGACTCCCTTTTATTATGCGTACATCTCTTGTCTTTTCTTTTGTACATCCTGATCTTCTAAGAACTCATCATACGTAACTTGTTTGTCGATAAGTCCTTTAGGTGTTACTTCGATAATGCGGTTAGCAATGGTTTGAACGAACTGATGGTCATGAGATGTGAAAAGAATAGATCCCTTAAAGTTAATTAAACCATTATTTAATGCTGTGATTGATTCAAGGTCTAAGTGGTTTGTTGGTTCATCTAGAACTAACACGTTAGAACCACTTAGCATCATTTTAGAAAGCATACAACGAACCTTTTCTCCCCCAGATAAGACAGATGCTTTTTTCAAAACTTCTTCTCCAGAGAATAGCATACGTCCTAAGAATCCTCTTAAGAAGCTTTCACTATCGTCTTTCGGAGAGAATTGACGAAGCCAGTCTACTAGGTTTAAGTCCGTTTCAAAGTACTTCGAGTTGTCCTTTGGAAAATAAGCTTGAGAAGTTGTAACTCCCCACTTAAATGAACCACTATCAGGCTCCATTTCACCCATAAGGATTTTGAAAAGAGTTGTAATCGCGATTTCATTTTTTCCAACAAAGGCAATTTTGTCTTCCTTATTCATGATGAAGCTTACGTTATCTAATACTTTTTCTCCATCAATGGTCTTCGAAATATTTTCAACACGTAAAAGGTCATTACCGATTTCACGATCCATGCCGAAGTGCACATATGGATATTTTCTAGAAGATGGTTTGATATCGTCTAGTGTAATCTTATCCAGTAGCTTTTTACGTGAAGTGGCTTGTTTGGACTTAGATGCATTTGCACTAAATCGCGCAATAAAGTTTTGAAGCTCTTTGATTTTTTCTTCTTTTTTCTTATTCGCATCTTGAGCCATTCTTTGCGCAAGTTGGCTAGATTCATACCAGAAGTCATAGTTACCCACGTAAACTTGAATCTTTCCAAAATCAAGATCCGCCATGTGTGTACATACCTTGTTTAGGAAGTGACGGTCATGGGATACTACAATAACTGTGTTCTCAAAGTTAATTAGGAATTCTTCTAACCAGCGAATGGCTTGAATGTCTAAGTGGTTCGTTGGCTCATCCAGTAAAAGAATATCTGGTTTACCAAATAAAGCTTGTGCTAATAATACTTTCACTTTTTCAGAACCTGTTAAGTCCGCCATTTTTTTGTCATGAAGCTCTTCCCCGATTCCAAGACCTTTTAGTAAAATGGCAGCCTCAGATTCTGCTTCCCAACCATTTAGTTCAGCAAATTCACCTTCAAGCTCAGCTGCTTTAATTCCATCTTCATCTGTAAAATCTGCTTTCATGTAGATTGCGTCTTTTTCTTGCATCACTTGGTACAAACGCTCATGTCCCATGATGACAGTCTTAATCACTTCATGTTCTTCGTACTCAAAGTGGTTCTGCTTTAGGACAGCTAAACGCTCACCTGGTGTAATGGCAACATGACCAGATTGAGGCTCAATTTCTCCTGATAAAATTTTAATGAAAGTGGACTTCCCTGCACCGTTTGCACCAATTAAACCGTAGCAATTCCCCGGTGTAAATTTAATATTAACGTCTTCAAATAATTTACGATCACCATATCGAAGACCAACGTTACTAACTGATATCATTTGTTTTATTCTCCTTCATCATTAACATAAATCTAAAACCGATTGTACCACAGAATTGTGTTATTTCCTTATTGGAACTTATATCTGCTGGAATTTATTTTAAATTGAAACATCTAACATACTACTCTTGTCAAAAAATGATACTTTTAATCCTTTCCTAGTCGAAAATTTCTCAATTGTCGGTATGACTTCGAGTTCTGAATTCACTTGGCTGAGTTCCGAATTCCTAGCCGGAACTTCTGAATTCACTTGGCTGAGTTCCGAATTCCTAGCCGAAACTTCTGAATTCACTTGGCTGAGTTCCGAATTATTAGCCGGAACTTTTGATTTAACTATCGCTCACAGTCTTTGGTGACCAATTTCTTTTTAATCACCAAAAAAGGGCATCATACACCACCAATGATTGCCCTCATTACTGTTAATATGACTTTTTTGGTCATCATTGGCTATCTATGACCACCATTTTTAAACTAATCAAACCAAAATGGTAACCATACGGCCCCATTGATGCCCTATTTCTCACCCAACTACTGAACTTTCCCTCTCGCATCCACCTTCCAAACATCAACGACAACACCATTTTGATGAACCACATACTCCTCAAACTGATTCGCTACCGTACAGGCGTGATTAGGGATCACCAAGACTTTGTCATTCAAGGAAAGGCTAGTCTCTCCATTAACAATCGCCACCCCATGCTCTTCTGACAATCTCTCAATTGTAAGCTCGGGGTGCCCCACAACATGACCGAATCCAGAAACACTTTGATTACCATGAGCTCCTTTATCTAAACAAAGAGATTTGCTACCTGTATCTAATACCACTCTTGAACCTTGGTATACTCCTACCACTGAAGCCAGCAAAGTTAACGCGCACTTATCAAATGAAGTCACGCCAAGCCCAACTTGAATCGCGTCGAAAAATGCAGCATTCCCTGGCCTAACTTCAGTAATCCCTTTCACCTGACCGGCAATTTTATAGGTAGGTGTGGAACCAACACTTCTTACCGGAATAGGAATCCCTTCCTTTTCACAAGCTTCTGCGCTTTCCACAACCATCCTTGCTTCTTGAAGCCCAATTTGTTCAATCTCTTCTATACTTTTAGCTCCATAAGAATGTCCAGCGTGTGTAAAAATACCACCTAATTTTAGACTGGCACTATTCACCACTTTTCTCGCTAACTGAACCACTTCGTCACCTGGTTCCACCCCACAGCGATTTAGTCCTGAATTCACTTTAATCCATACCTGGAGAGTATAAGAGGTCTGCTCAAAAAAGGCGTCCAGCCACTCGACTTGTTGTACATGATCAACCGAAATCTTTAAATCTACCCCATCCTCCATTAAGCCAATGAGCCGTTTCATTTTCATTTCACTTGAGATGGGGTACGCAATGAGGATATCTTTCATCCCCCCAGCGGCCATGACCTCAGCTTCCCCAATTTTGGCTGTTGTCACCCCAACTGCTCCCGCTTCTAACTGTAACTTGGCAATTTCTATTGATTTGTGTGTTTTAATATGTGGACGTAACGAAATCCCTTGCATCTTAGCAAACGCAGCCATTTCATTAATATTTTCTTTCAATTTATCGATATCAAGCAATAATGTTGGAGTATCCAAATGATAGATAGACTTTCCCTTTCGATCCATGTTCTCCGCTCCCCTTTGTTCATGATCTTTTAAACATCATATCACGTTTAAAAAAACACACTCCATCTTTGAAGTGTGTTTTATCATTAACTATTCAAACGCTCAATTAAATCATGTAGTTTTTCCAAGGATTCTATATTTTTATTACACTTGGTACTGTCTTGGCAAATGTAATTTCCGCGTCTCACAAAAGTATCTAGGGTTGAACCTTTAGTTTGAGAAACAAAAAGCCCGACTTCTTCATGTTTATTACAAAGCGTACAAATGCCCTTTTGGCTGGACGCTTTAAACGTACCATGTAAACCAATCAGTTTGTCTTGATAGTTCGTCACAATATATTTACGACCTGACCCTTTATCGTACCAACCGAGATACGTGGTTTCCTTCCAATCTATCTCCTCCAAGTTGGGAAGCTTCAGTTTTTTCGCCTTTGGAAATAGCTTTTTCAGCGTTTGTTCGGATACGTCTTGGAAAGGAATAACCAATGGCTTTATCAAAAAAAGAAACTCGTCCGCATCCATTCTCTCTTTAATGCTCTCGAATCGCTCCAGCTCTTCTCTTTGCTCTTCTGTGATATTTGGAAACAGGTTAATGACCCGCTCCTTGGTTAAGGTTCGTAAAGCATTCAACACTCTTACATCACTTGAAGTGGAATGACCGTTCACTAAGATATTTGCCTGGTTTTTTATAAAATTAAATTCATAACTCTGAATAAAAGGTTCCATTTTTTTCAACTCCTACGATGTCAATAAAGCAACCATTCTCTTCCAACTTTAAAAGATATGGATTCAGAATTCAATGTAGAAAATCAGTAAGAAACAAATTATACATAAAAAGCACCAACATCTATGACTAGACTATCGGTGCTTTCCTCATTATTTTGTATACACAATTTTCTTTATTGTCTCCCTAGAAAGGAAATGCTTGCTCGCTAATTGATCGATGGAAACGCCACTTTGGAATGCCTTTTTTATGGATCGGTTCCTTTCATCAATCGCCTTCCTCCCTCCTGATTTTGTACCCCATTTTTCATAGGTACTTTCAGGTTTCGGAATATATAGGGTTTCCCCCTGCACATATTTTTGAACTTCCTTCAGTACAGATGCTGGTAGGATCGCTGTTGCATTTACATATTTCATGGTAGCCCGCTCCTTATTCTTTTTCTGCTAAAAATAAGGGCAAAGCCTATTTAGAACTGGGCGATATTACGGTTTTAGCCCCATGCAAAGTATCGCCTTTCCTATAGGCTTTGCATGAGTTCGTCCAGTGTCTGGCAATCCAACAAAGTTTGCCATTTCAACACCTCCTAAAATGCAGGCTATTTATCAATCACAAAACCAATTTTACCAAAATTTTGGGAGTCCCGTAAATATTCAAACGCCTCTTTATACTGAGAAAGTTCGAAACTCCGATCGAGCTCTGGTTTAATCTGATGTTCTTCGATAAAGCTGAGCATCTCCTGAAATTCTTCGTGACTTCCCATTGTGGAACCTAATAGGTTAAACTGACCGTAGAAAAACTGACGGATATCAATTGTGACTTCATCCTCCGTTGTAGCACCAAATGTGACAACTGTTCCGCCTTTTCTTATGATATTCAGTGATTTATTCATGGTTGCCCTACCAATACTTTCGATGAGCAAATCTATCGTTTCACCCTTTAATTCCTCGTTCCAATTCGATTCTGTTGGAATGGCCACATCTGCACCAAGCTCTAAAGCCTTTTGTCTTTTTTCTTCACTTCTGGAAGTGACAATCACTCTAGCACCGGCTGCTTTTGCAAATTTTAAAATAAATGTGAGAACACCACTGCCAATCCCCGGTAACATAACCGTATCTCCGCTCTTTACCTTTCCTCTTGTAAAAAGAGCTCTATACGCGGTTAAAGCAGCTAATGGTAGGACACCCGCTTCCTCCCAACTTAAATGTTCTGGCTTTTTCTCTACAATATCTTCAGGAACTACTATGTATTCTGCAAATGTACCGTGGTCAGGCAAACAAAGAATCTCAAAGCCTTCCGGTGGAGCATCACTTTTTTCCTGCCATCCGATTGCCGCACTAATAACCACTTCATCGCCTACGGAAAACTTTTGTGCACCTTCTCCAACTTCTGCAATTACACCGGCACCGTCAGATCCCATGATGAGAGGTGGTTGGTCGGCTTTGTGTCTGTTTGGAATCATCAAATCCCGACGGTTCATACCGGCTGCCTTGATTTTTATCTTTACCATATTCGGTTCGACAACCGGTTCTTCAAAATCTCGGTATGTAACACCTTCGAGGCCTTCTATGCCTTCATGAACAATTGCTTTCATTAACTTGGTACCTCCTCTAATGCTCGCTTTAGATGACTAGCAAAAACAGCAAGCTTCTCTTGATCCGATACATCTTCTTCAAATAATGGGACTTTAATAAGCGTTTGCTTTTTGAATGTGTCATCAATCTGTTGTAAATAGTCCTGTTCTTGATTTCTACGTTTGGCTAGAAATGCCCCATCTGCATAATCTGGTAACACTTTATTTACGATGAGTGTACGAATATGCAAATGGTACGTATCAAGTTGTTTAATCGCCTTCTCCGTTTCTAAAATAGGGAGTCTTTCTGGAATTAATACAAATGTAAATCCAGTCATAGATCCATCAAGAATAATCTCCCGAACTGCAGCGAACTTGTCTTTCCGTTTTTGTAACACCTCATATATCGGGTCTTCAACTGGCTCACCGTCATTCAATAGCTGTGAGTAATTATTATTGATCTTCTTTCTTCTTTCAATGAGACCGTCAATCCATACACCCATTAGCTCTGGTAAGGACAGCAATCGAATCGTGTGTCCAGTTGGAGCCGTATCAAATATAATTTTATCAAACTTCCCTTTCTCTTCTAAAATGATAGATACGATTCGGTCAAAGAGAGCTGCTTCATCCGCACCAGGAGATGCGCTAGCCATATCAATTTGACGATGAACTTCCGCGACCATTTCAGATTTCACGAGTCCTTTTAAGTTTTCCTTAACAGAATCAATATACCGTTTAGATTCTTGAACTGGGTTAATCTCAATCCCCCATAGGTTCTCACTCAACTTCGTCTGTTCATTCCCCACTTTTTGATGAAAAATATCGCCTAGGTTATGTGCAGGGTCTGTTGAAACTATTAGTGTTTTTTCTCCAGACTTAGAAAAAGCTAAGGCAAGGGCTGCTGAGGATGTAGACTTTCCCACTCCCCCTTTTCCACCGACAAATATGATACTTTTATTGATTAGTTGATTCATTGTATCCATCCTTTCTAACAGCAGCGGAATCCGCTTAATGGAGATTTTTCCATCCCCATTCGAATGTGCCAATCATGAAATTTTTCAATAATATATGGGTAGAGCTCAAGGGTATAGTAGAAAGCTGGATTTGGAATTCCCAGCATATCGGAGTATACAAGCAGGAGAAAAAGATCGTCTTCATCCCGTAGCTCTCTTGCTACCTCGGAATCGTGTTGAAGACTGATTATGTCATCGTAAAGCTCAACGAGTCGTTTCAATGAGAATTTTTTTGTTGAATCCATTTTGTGCACCTCTGCTAGTTTAATAGAGGGAAAGCCGCGCAAATATACAGCTTTGCGCGGCTCACCTTTTACCCTCACCTTTTGTAGTGAGTTTTTTATGCGTCAATCGAAATGTTACCATCGTCCTTCTTGGTTAAAGAAGAAACTGCTGTGAGTAAAATCCAGAAAGCGAATACTAGAATAATCGCTCCGAATGAGAATAACAGCCAGCTCGTATTAGACCCGCCAAATGGCGACCACTCTGTTAATACCTGGTCAATCATGGCCCATAAGGTCATGACCATCAGGAAGACCATCGGGATAAACGCAGGCATGTAGTTTCTTCCTTGGCGTTTTAACCAAATAGCGATAAGTAATAAACTGATTCCCGCTAGTAACTGGTTAGATGTTCCGAATAATGGCCAGAGTAGGTAACCACCTGAACCGAAGCCTTTTGGTCCTTGTGGAAGTAACGTTAAAGCCGCACTGGAAACAACAGCCACAGTTGTTGCAGCATGTTTTGAAGTAATGGCTTTAAAATTGTATTCTTCTCCTAGTTCCGCGATAATGTATCTCATTAAACGTACAGAAGAGTCAAGCGTTGTAGCAGCAAAGCTTACTACGATAACAGAAACAATCGTACTTGCTACTACTGCAGGAATTCCGATACCTTCTGCTAACTGACCTGCCCCTTTAATAAAGGTCCCTAGCCCTGCATTACTTGCATTGCCAAAGCTGGAGTAAACCGCTTTAAAGTCGTCGGCAGATGGGAAGAACGTAACAACTGCAATTATTGCAATAAGAGCAAGTACCCCTTCACCAATCGCTCCTAAATAACCAACAAATCGAGCATCTGTTTCTTTATCCAACTGTTTAGAAGAGGTCCCCGAAGACACGAGACCATGGAATCCTGAGATCGCACCACAAGCAATTGTAATGAATAGTAGTGGGAACCAAGAAGCATCCGTTGCATCTGGGTTCGTCATTGGTGCTGTCACTTCAGGGTTCGTGAACAGTAATCCTAAGTAAAGGATGGCTAAACCAACCACTAGCTGGTGAGAGTTAATGTAGTCTCTCGGTTGTAGTAGCTTCCAAACTGGTAAAGTCGAAGCTATGTAGACATAAATCATCAATACAATGATCCAGAAGAAGAAAGCTAGAGATGTAGCAGACATTCCAAATAGTCCAGTAGCTCCTTCTCCTCCAAAGAACTCGACCATATTGATTTGTAGTGGTTTTACATAACTAGCTACTACCGCTGAAGCGTACATAATAGCTAATACAATTATAGAAGGTAAAAGCATACTTCCTTGTTTCTTATACACTCTGAATCCAATCCAAATCGCTAGTGGAATTTGAATGAATACAGCTACCACGCTTGCCGGGAATGAAATAAATAAATTCGCAATAACCCAAGCAAACACGGCGTTTACCATTAACACTAAAAGTAAAATGATAAATAAGAACAAGATTTTTGCTCTTTGGCCAATTAACTTATTAGCTAATGTACCGATGGATTGACCTTTGTTACGAGCTGATACAACTAATGTTCCGAAGTCATGAACACCCGCTGCAAAAACCGTCCCTAACGTCACCCATAATAATGCTGGTAGCCAGCCCCAATACACGGCAATTGCTGGCCCTAAGATAGGTGCAGCACCGGCAACAGATGTAAAGTGGTGTCCCCACAATACCAATTTGTTTGTAGGTACAAAGTCCACCCCATCCTTATACTTGTGAGCGGGGGTCACATAGTTTGGATCAAGTTTGTAAATTTTTTCAGCAAGAAATTTTGAATAAAAGCGATAACCTAAGATGAAAACGACGGTACCAAAAATGGCTAAATAAATACCTTGCATAGGCTCCCTCCTTTTTTTCGCGGCATGTATATGTATCCGCTTCCACTACTGATTATACGCTTTGTCCTCTCATCTATTCAATAATTATTCAGATAAATTTAAATATTTGTAATAATATCGACAACTTTTTCTCGACAAATGCGCGGTATCACTCGAAATTTGTCGAAATCGCATAGTATTGTGACCCCATTTCCTCTTCCATTATATGTTCAGGTATGATTCTTTCCGTATCGTTACCCTATTAGCAGCTGACCCATCCCATTTTCGATAAAAATCTCTCCCTACACCTAATCTCTTGCCATGTTTGTCCACCTCCGCGCATAAAGTTTTACCAGGAGGTGAATGTATGTACACATCTATATCTGTTATGAAATTATTACGTTATGGAGTTGGTTATGTTTTTATTGTCTCTGGGCTTATGAAGTTACTTAGTACGGATTTGAGTGGATACTTTATGAGTTTAGGCATTCCCTACCCTCGTGAGGTGATGTACGTAGTTGCCATAACGGAGGTTCTTTGCGGCGGACTGATTGTACTAGACAAATGGGTGAAACGAGCTTCCATCCCCTTACTCATTATTATGGTCGGAGCCATACTGTTAACGAAAGTTCCGACCCTACATACCGGAATTCTTCAATTTGCATTTGATGCTAGACTAGATGTCGTGATGATCATCTTATTGTTTATCCTATATAATCGCCATGCAAAATAAAAACAGGAGGACTAGTATCTGCTAGCCCTCCTTTTCCATTTCTTCTCTTTTACTAGGAATATATTTTTCAATTTTTAAAAATACCCATTGCAACGCTAAACCTTGAATGACAATTCCCAAAATTGAAGTTCCTGTCAACATCCAGACCATCCATGCCTTTTCAATAGCATAGACTTGGTGACCAAAGAAAAATAAATGTCCCACTATGACATACAAAGCATCGAAATAGGATTCAATTGATACTTCGGCAAAGTAGACTATAAAGGATTCGATGGCTAACAAAGCAATCACAATGGAAACCACTAATGTCATAGAACGATAGCTTAATTTTTCAATATAAGGAGTGACATAGTATTTTGTAATGGTTTTGATTCTAAATAGATATATCACCCTTACGATTCTGGCAACTTGAAAGAATTGGCCAAATGGGATGATGGCAAGAACTAAGAACGGATTTTGTTTCAGAAATGTCCATTTATTGTTTGATGCCCATAATCGGATGATAAAATCCACAACAAATACGAACCAAACAATCCAGTTAATCGTAGAATTATAGGTCTCTTCTGTCCAAATCGTCATGATTGTTAGCATGACTAGGAGGATCATAATCCCCTCATAGATGGTTTTCATGAATGGCTTCATTATTGTACCCTCCACTTTCTCACTACTATTATATAAGTGAATGGGAGGGAGTGACTACCACCTGCCAACTATTTACCTATCACAACTTCCATTATTCATACTTAGAAAAGTCTATAAACCCATTATACAATACGTAAACTCCCATACAGACTGCTGTTGCTACGTACCCCCAGCCGAGCGTAATTTGTTCTATAAGCAGATAGTTATTACAGAATTGTTCATTGGCTACAATATAGAGCCAGCCAATTCCTAAAAATAAAAGGATAAAGACATACAGAACGAGGTTTTGACCTCTTTCGCTCATTTTTTTCCAACTGTCTCTTAGTGGAATCCCTGCTAAGAATGGTAAGCTAATAAACTTAAAAACCTCTACAGCCTGGACCGTGAGTGCCTCGTCCATTGTTCTAGGAATCATCCAATAGATTGAAATGATTATAAATAACAAGATTCCAGGGTGGCCATTTTGATTCCATGTTCTAAAGAAATTAGGAAATCTTTTTAGAAAATACCCTGCCATTAGGAAACCTGAGAAAACCAATAAAGGCATTTGCATATGCATATGAACAATCATAATGGATTCTAGTAGGTTCGCCACTGGAGGAATCGCTAATATGAAAAGGAGGATGAGTCCGTAAGTCAGTTGTCTCATGGGGTTATTCCTCCTCCTTTAACATACTTTCTATTTTTTTCGTTGCTTCTTCAATATTTGTATAATCCATTATTTCGGCTAACCTTCCATTTTTACCAACCAAATAAAAAGCGGAGTTATGCGCGAAATTCCCGTAGCCATCCGGTATAACAATGACTCCGAATGCCTCAAGCAACAAGTCTAGTTCCTTTTGATTGGGGATTCGAGCCATTCTCCACGTCTCCCCATCGCTATTAAAATAATCTTTATACTTATTCAAGACAGTAGGTGAGTCTCTTGTTGGATCAAAGCTAATGCTGAGAAAAATGATATCCTCACCAAGGTGCTCGTCTGGAAGGCTCTCATAAACTTGAGCCATATTCATCTCAAGTCTCGGACACACAGTCGTACAAGCTGTATAAATAAAGGTAATGAACACATATTTGTCCTTGAACTCTGTGAATGAATACACACGTCCTTCGGTGTCTTCGAGGGTGACTTTTGGAAACAGAGGCTTTTCTTCCATTAGTTGATTCACTCTTGCTGTTTCTGCTGTATAGGCGGTGAAGCCATCCGTCCCTATATAAAACAAGGTGACTCCAAAAAGGGATACGAGTATGGTTGCAATGAAGGTTTGACGATTCTTAAACATAGGGTCACTTCCCTGTATGAGGAATTTTAAAGAGATAGCTGTTTCTGGCAGCTATCTCTTTTTTTCACCAAGTTTTAAAAGGTGGTGAACCCGGTGGTGCGTTTACCATAAATTCTGTAAGTGGAATGACGTATGCCATAGATACTAGAAGGATCATGATGACAATCCACAAGCCCCAACGTTCTGTCCAGTAAGGTGTCTTCGTTGCGTTTTCTTCTTCTTCGGCTATCGGAAACTCTGTTGTTCCTTTTGGTGCAAAGAACATCATATGGAAAACAGCATATACCTGGATAACGACACCGATGATTAGTAAGGTTCCCCCTACTGCTAAGAACATTAAGTATGGGTCCCACCCTAATGCAGTTGCATGATCTCCGTACGTTGTATAAGAAGTTCTTCTTGGTGAACCAAGTAAACCGACCCAGTGCATGGCCCCTGACATAAATATCATCCCAAGGGTCCAGATAATAGTTTGAATGATACCTAACTTATTGATTTTTGGTGTTAATACTCGTTTGGATACGTAAGGAACTAACCAATAACTAATTCCAAAGAACGTCATCACTACTGACATTCCGAGCGTTAAGTGGAAGTGTCCAACGATCCACATCGTGTTATGGACAACTTGGTTTAATTGGTTCGTACTTTGAACAATTCCGCCTGCACCAGCTGGAATAAAAGCAGCCATTGCGATGAACGGTGCTAAGAAACGAACGTCGCCCCATGGTAGTTTTTTTAACCATCCGAAAACGCCTTTCCCGCCTTTTCTTCTCCCTGTCTTTTCAAAGACTGCGAACATAGCATATGCAGTCATTAAAGATGGGAAACCAATCGCTAAACTCATGAAAACGTGCATGAATTTAACAGACTCTGAGATTCCTGGATCAATGATTTGGTGGTGGAATCCACCTGTAATGTTCATAACCACTAATGCAATGACAACCACACGTGTTAACAAATCACTCCAACGTCGTCCCCCAATTATTTTTGGAACGATGACATACCACGCAGACACCGCGGTTAAATACCAGATATTTACGAGGGTATGCCCGAATGCCCAGAAGAGTGTCCGAGATACCATGACATTGATGGTTTCTACCCATCCGAGTGACCATGGAATAATAGTTAACACTTCGATAGCCACTGGGATACTTCCGAAGAAAAGAAGTACAAATACACCAGTTGCAAAGAAAGCAAGGATTGGTAGATGCTGACCTTTGTTGTTTTTTCTCCAATGGGCTACGTTGATAAATGCTCCAAAAGCAAGCATCCATACCCCTAATACGATAAATACGAGTCCGATATAAAACATAGGATGGGCTGCCATTGGTGGATAAAAGGTATACATGACTGAGGCTTCATTTAAGATGATTGGAATAACCGCTAATACAAATCCAAACATCTTCATCCAAAAGCCAATCCAAGCCATTTTCCGGACCTTCGGCAATAGCCCTCCTAATGTGTGAGAAAGCCCTGCATAGAAATATCCAATCGTGAAAAAAGCTGATAGTACAACGACTAATAGGAGGCCGTGTGCAGTTAAAACCTGATAATAATTAAGCCAAGTAGGTAATTCTAATAGTCCAGCTCGATTTAACCCTTGCAGTAATCCAAGAATTCCACCAAGTAATAGAGCTAGAAATGCAACAGATAGATAGGATTTCGTGATTCGTGCATCCTCTAGGTTAACTCCCATTAGTTGATTCGCTTTTACTTTTATAGATTGATTTCTTACTACTTCCACTTTTAATCCCCCCTTTATTTCACAATGATTTTAGTTGCCATGGCTTGATGTCCTGCCCCGCAGTATTCATTACATAACACTAAATACTCACCTGGTTCATCAAACGTTTGCGTAATTTTTTGGATATATCCAGGCATAACCATGGCATTTAAATTGGTTCCTGCCACTTGAAAACCGTGGGTTACATCCTTCGAAGTCATTGTGAAATGGACGGTAGATCCAGCAGGAATTTCGATATTACCTGGATTAAAGCTAAATATCTGTAATGTCATAACCACTTCATACTCTTTATCCCCTATTTGGGTAATACCGGGATTATCAAATGGAGCTATTTCATCCACTTTCTGCGGGTCAATTCTCTCCTTATGACTTGGCGGTCCCATTTCTAGCGCAAAGGTTTGGTAGCCTGTAATGAGCATAAAACCGATAATCATTCCGAAGCTCAAGGTAAGCCATATTTTTTCAGATCGATGCATCTTCATCAACTCGTCCTCCTATACTCGAATCATATAAAGTCCAAACACAATCACATATGTCAGCAGTATGACGCCGCCCACAATCCCCACCGAAAAATAGGTACCTAACATCGACTCCTTCTCTTCCTCAGACTTCTTATTATTTAAATTTGAAGCTCCCACCTAAATCAGCCTCCTTATACCGTTCTTATACTCATCATAGTGGGTAGGGGTCTTCGAAATAGTGAACTGTATCACAGCATCTATTGCAAATGTGTCAACTTTTTGACAGCATTGGTAGGTGTCTCTTCCAAAAGGTTCCTGCCAACACCCAAATTTGGTGGATTTCTAATTACCCATTAGTTTTCAAGGAGTTTTGGCAAAAAAATAGAATATATATGAAACAGCAAGCTTACGTAAAAACATTATTTAATTTTGGGCTACTCAAATATGGATTACGGAGGATTAGCATATTGCATAAACTTAGATTTCTCTGCCTTTTACTATTTTTTTTCTCTCTTTTTCTAAGTGGTTGTAAAAAAGATGAAGAGGTAAATGGGGACTTACAACCGCAGCAAGGGGAAGTGGAGGAAAAGGGGACAATTGAGGAGCAACGAGAAGAAAACGATGACCATCCTGAGCCCAAGCAAAATCAAAAGGATAAAGTTGATAAACCCGAGGTGATTGAAGAAAACAGAGTCACAATGACCATAAATCACGTGATTCAGCAAACCACTCATCCGGAGTGGGATGATCTAACACAACGTAGATATCTAACCATCCTTACCTCTTCAAAAGAAGCTCATCAGCTATTGATCCATTTCATGGATGAAATGAATCAATCTCAAGTAGAGAATCTGATTCAAGAACAATTTCCAAAAACAATACAGTTCAGTTGGTCCGGCAATGACTTACATCTCACCATTCCACCTTTTGAAGAAGTAAAGCCATATACTTCTCAGACCCTTTCAATAGATGGTGCTCAAACCGCAGATGGAGTCATACTTCAAGAACAATCAGTATTTACATTCGTACTTCATCCACCTAAACAAATATGGCGTTTCTCAGCAGATGGCAGTGGGAGTATGGAAGCCCTAACAAATTTCCAATCCTTGTTTACATGGGGTTACGGTTTATTTGATGAGCGGTACTGGTTGTTATCACATCCCACTATTTATTGTGAGTGCGATGCTGTTTCCCCATCATTGATCTTCCTATTCGATTTGGAAAATCAAACCCTTGAATACCTCGGTACTTTTAACGAATCAATTTTAACCTACAATGGGGACAGTCCGTTCTGGATTGATAAACGAGGTTTATTTTTAAAAGAAAGTGCAGTTGAGGACTCTGACCCAATCTACCAAACTTTATATAAACCAAATGGGTATGTACAAGGAGCACTATTTATAGAAGACGGTACCCGAATTGTTTTAGCATTAGGTGAAAATGCTGAAGATCGATTTCAGGACTTAGTTTTTATTGATTTAGAAACAATGGAAGAAGAGGTATACCCTGATGTTATACCTGGATTTTTCTATAGCGAATTAAACGGGGATCATGTCCATACACCTCTTGAAGATGAAGGCAAATACCTCTACTTTGCTGTGACCAAGACGGAAGATCAACCAGAGGGTGGATTTTATCGTTTTGAAAAAGAAACAGGAATAGCTGAAAAATTCGAGAGTATACATGGCTTTAGTTTTCCAAAGTACTCATTTGATCGTAAATACAAGGCTATTCCGCTTGAGGGTATCTTCCTTGATGATCAAAAGGTCTATGATGCACAAGTTTGGGAATATCACTGGAGCCCAACCCAACACCGTTTTGTAACACAAAAGTTTATACCAGAAAGCATAACTAGATTATATGAAGTAATAACAATCGGATCCGAAGAAAAATTTTCAATTGAACTTCCTGCAGAGTACTCATTTGATAAATGGTCCGCTGATGGAAATTCACTCTTTTTCTGGGGCCACTAGGAGATTGACAGGTCCACAGGTACCTGTCACCACCCATTATTTATCGAAATACAAAAAGCCCTCAAACCTCTCTGTTCGCGGGATTGAGGGCTTTTATTTTATTTTAGAAACTTTGACTACCTCTTAAACCAGTCCGCATTGTCATCCATATGGAGGAAGGGAATATCGGTATCGACTTCCCCTGATATCCGTTCCAACTCTAGGTCTTTACCCGCTAACCAATTAGCAAAATTGAATTCAACTGGATTACGGTCTCCCCCCAACGTAATCCAAGCTTTCATCTCGTGAGGGAGATATCCGGTTGTATGGATTGTTCCAGCCCAGCTTCCATACAAATCTGAGAAAACTCCTTTATCCGTGTCGTTCAACAAACGAAAAGCCGCTTCAGCTGATGAAAGGGTTTCAAGCTTGTTCTCCATCACACTTAACCGTCTCTTCGAATCCACTAGGTGATTCCTATTTTCATGCGTTAGCATCTCAAAGTGGTTCGCACAGGCAATGGTCTTTCGCACCTTAACATCACGCGGAGTAGCCTCAACTGCATACGCCTCCCCTTTTTGGTCGTAAACTACATATGTAAAAGAGTGACGATGAGGAATCTCCTTCAACATATCCACAGCTTCTTCCACATTCGCGCAAGACTCTAGAATAAGTCTCCCAATCATACAGCAGATAAAACCATTCCCAGGACTTTTTCGATTCATAAAGTTATATCCAATTACAAGGCCCTTTTCATTCATTCCATCCATTCGACCTGTCACTCGCTGACTCGGACCAATTATGGCATAACCTTGACCGTCAGTCGGTTGATAAAAAGTATATCTTCCTTCATATGTTTTCGGGTGGTAATCATAGTTCCGAATCAAGTAGTCTTTTCCGGTTATGATCGAACAGCCTGATTTTACATAATCCACCCGGTAACCACCAAACTCCTTAAGCACTCGCTCCATAGGCCATTCAAGCGCATCACGTAACCCATTGATTTCGTCCCAAACACCTGGTGTAAAGCGAGTAATCGCTTGTTTTGCCTCTTCTATATTTATTGAAAACCTAGGTTTTCGAACCTTCCATTGGTTTTCACGGTTCCTTACGGAGAGGGAATCCTTCAGTCGCTCTCCCTGCATGTACCCAAAGTCATAATGTGAACCTCTAAATTGAATGATTTCACTATATATTTGCTTCATTATGCTTCTAACCTTTCTAAACCTGATGTCTACTTAGGATACTTGATTTTTCGCTTGAAGGAAAATGAAATGCGTACTGGTTAATCGGATTTGCGGCGATTCTTTAGAAGACAGCCAGTTTGGGGAAATTAACGGATATTCTGTCCGCCAAAATCTCGGAGGGTCTCCGAACGGACTCAGGTTCCGTTATTTGTAAAAAAATGCCGGTTATTGATAGACAAGCGGACTCAGGTTCCGCTATTGACCCATTTTCAAGCATTTTTTGGCTGGATTTTATCAAATAACGGAACCACTGTCCGCGAACCTCTATAAAACAGGCGTTTTGGACTAAAAAACGGATTCTGTGTCCGCCAAAACCTTGAAGGGGCTCTGATGTGGGACAGTAAACCTGTCCCCCTGTCCCAAAAGGAGGAGATTTTAGGTTTTAAGGGAATATGTATGGTAGGTGAATGGGAATTCATTTTTATATTAGAGGGGGTCATTTTTTGTCTCATACATATTTTTTTACAGGGTTTCCTGGGTTTATTGCTACTTCTTTGATTAAAGAAATCATCCGAAAAGGTTATCCGGTTTGTCATATTTATGTTTTGGTCTTACCTAATTTCAAAGATCGAGCACTTGAAGAAATTGATAGAATTGCCTCGAAAGGGGATATAAATGCCTCCCAATTTACAGTCATTACGGGAGACATTACTCGTCCTCAATTAGCTATTGATGACCCACTCAATGGAGAGCTGCAGTCAAAAGTGACGCATGTTTTTCACTTGGCAGCTATATATGATTTAGCTGTTCCAGAGGACATTGCCTTTGAAGTAAATGTCAATGGAACCAAGAATATGAATGATTGGGTCCTTACCCTTCCCAATATAGAACGATATGTGTATTTTAGTACCTCCTATGTAGCTGGAACTCGGGAAGGACGCATTTTGGAGACTGATTTGGATATGAACCAATCGTTTAAAAATCACTATGAACAAACTAAATATAAAGCGGAAGTCCTCGTTAATGAGATTATGAACCATGTTCCCACTACCATCATTCGTCCGGGAATTGTCGTTGGACACTCCAAAACAGGAGAAACGATAAAATTTGACGGCCCGTATTTTATTTTGAATTTCTTCGATAAGCTAAAATTTCTTCCTTTTATCCCTTACTTAGGGAACGGGAAAGCGGAAGGTAACTTTGTTCCCATTGATTATATCCTTGATGCAACGCTCTACCTGTCACATCATTCGGTTGGGGCTGGAAAAACGTATCAACTAACGGACCCCAAGCCTTATCGGGTAAATGAAGTATATCGGATGTTAATGAAGGAACAGCTTGGCAAAGAACCTAAAGGATCCATACCTCTTGCATTTGCTAAATGGTCCCTGTCGATTCCTACTTTTAGAAAATGGGTCCGTGTTGAGAAAGAAGCACTTGATTATTTTACTTGTATGGCAGAGTATGACTGTTCCCAAACTCTACGAGATCTAGAGGGATCAGGAATTTCTTGTCCAGACTTTAAAGATGTAATCCCTGCCATGGTCCGGTATTATAAAGAAAATAAGAATGATAAGAGCAAACACCTTAAAATTCAATAAAAGTGAGGTTTACATATGGAAAATATCCATAGTCTCATTACTCAACAAAAAGCTTTTTTCCATATGGGGAAGACAAAAAAGCTCGCCTTTCGACTTGACGCACTTGAAAAGCTACGAGGTGCGATTAAAAATAACGAAGATAAACTCTTACAGGCTCTAAAACTAGACTTAAACAAATCAGAATTTGAAGCCTACGCCTCAGAAATTGGCGTCGTACTAGAAGAAATTCGCTTCACCATCAAACATTTACAAACCTGGGCAAAGCCTGAAAAAGTAAAAACTCCGATTACTCATATGGGTTCGACTAGCTACATTTATTCTGAACCGTATGGAGTTGCCCTCGTCATTTCACCCTGGAACTACCCATTTCAACTGGCAATTAACCCGCTGATTGGAGCTATTGCGGCAGGAAATTGTGTTGTTATTAAGCCATCTGAGCTTACACCTAAGACATCTGAAGCAATTGCCCACATCATTGCAGAAATTTTCCCGCGGGAATTTGTTGCTGTCATCCAAGGGGATGCGGAAACAAGCCAAGCTCTTCTGGCTGAAGATGTTGACTATATTTTCTTTACGGGAAGTGTACCGGTTGGAAAAATCATTATGGAGGCTGCTGCAAAGAAGTTGACTCCACTCACACTTGAATTAGGCGGAAAGAGTCCTTGTATAGTGCACAAAGATGCTAACATCAAGCTAGCAGCCAAACGAATTGCTTGGGGGAAGTTCCTAAATGCGGGGCAAACCTGTGTAGCACCAGATTATCTGTATGTTCACGAAGACATTAAGGATGGGTTTGCAACTGCATTCAAGGAGAGTATCACAGAATTATATGGAGACACCCCGCTCCACAATTCAGAACTAACTCGAATTGTAAGTGAAAGACATTTTGAACGACTTGCCGGCTTTCTTCAAGATGGAGATCTCCTCATTGGTGGAAAGTCCGATAAAGAACAACTAATAATTGAACCAACCGTTTTAACAAACATCACTTGGAAAGATTCCATTATGCAGGATGAAATATTTGGTCCAATCCTTCCTGTCCTAGAGTATAATGAATTGTCAGAAGTTATAACAGGGATTCACAATCACCCTAAACCGCTTGCTCTGTATCTATTCTCTGAGTCTGAAGAGGTCCAACAAGAAGTTCTTAACAGCATTACTTTTGGTGGAGGCTGTATAAACGATACTGTCTATCACTTCGTATCTCCATATCTGCCCTTCGGTGGTGTGGGGCCAAGTGGGATCGGTGCTTATCATGGGAAAGGTAGCTTCGATACTTTTTCACACAAGAAAAGCGTTTTGAAGCAAACTACCCTATTTGACATTCCCTTTCGATATCCGAATGTTAAAAACGGTTTAAAAAAGATAAAACTATTCCTAAAATAAACGCGAGTAGCTTTCAAAAGCTACTCTATTTTTTTTGCACCAGCCTATGGAGACTTGATTATATTCTTTTGAAAACTGGAGAAAGTAACAATAACATGATTGGAGGTCATTATATGGTCAATCAAGGCGGTCCAAGCGGATTTAACTTCTACCCTTTTTTGTTTACAGATGTAGACTCTGACACAGATGTGAAATTAAACGAAGATCGATATGAAGTGTTTGTGAATGGGAATTTTGTAGGGTATAAAACCTTAACAAATGAAGGTGACCAGTTATCGGATATAGATGATTTCCTCCGTGAACAAGGTCATGAAGGTTTTACCTCTTCACTGGATGGAGATCATTATATTATTCAAACCGAACAAAAAGAAGAAGATTTGTCCCGTGCGTTATCTGTATATTTCCATAACAGATAGTCTTGTGAAAGGAGCAGATTTTTAATGGATACAAATGAGTTCACTTCATTCTTCAATGAAATGCCTGATTTTAATAATCATGACGAAGCTCGTTCTTGGTTAAAAGAACAATTTCATGAGAAGTGCCTATTTCGAGGTAGTGATTCTGTCGAAGGTCAAACAGTTTATTTCTATCACCTTATAAAAGATCCAGATGTATATCAACAGTACATGGAAAGCTTTGCTAGCGAGCATGAGCAAGAACATAAAATTACGAATATGAAAACCTTTGAAAGCTATCATACAATTGTTGTAACAGCAGATGGGGAAATAACCATCCAGTCATAAGAGAAGTGTAACGAGCACATGAAGAATAACTCGTATGTAACTTCCATTAGTGTATAAAAAAACAGAGCCTGTCCAAAGGGATAGTGGCTCTGTTTTATTTAAATTGCAAATGCATGTCTTCCGATTTTCTCAATGACTTTACGATCAAAAATCCAATCACTTGTAGCGGTATCTGGGTTATAGAAATACAGAACATCTTCATTGGCTTTTTCATACTCATCCAATGCTTCCTTAACCGCCTCTTTGGCTTCTTTATCAGCTGGTTCGTTAATTGAACCATTTTGAACCGGTTGGAAAGCATTCTTTTGATAGATAACCTCTTTTAGTGTGTCTGGAAATTTTTCATCTTCGACACGGTTAATGACAACCGTTGCAACTGCTACCTTTCCTTCAAAAGGTTCTCCCTTTGCTTCCGCATGAACAAGACGAGCTAGTAATTTTTTCTCCTCTTTAGACAGCTTGTAGACAGGATCCTCCTTGTCTTCTACTGCAGATTTAAGAAGGTTCTCTTTCTTTTCACTTAATGTCTTCATAAGGTTTACTTTTTCGTCTTCTTCAACCGAATCCAAATCTATATCAAATAATTGAACCGTATCTTCCTTTGTTTGCGCAGATATATGAACAGCCGGTATCATTGAAAATGAACCGATAATTAGTGTAATAGTCATCAAAAAGATAAGAAATTTATTCATGTTGTTACCCTCCTGTCTGTTTTTTTATAGGCAAACAGGCCTAACTGGAAGGGTAACAGGTTTTCATACGGTTCTCACTAGTGAAAGTTTGGTAAAATTGGTAATGGGTCGAAAGTCCTTGTGGCTACTGTAGTCGTCATATATCTTAAACAAATGGTAATTTTCCCCGTCAGACATTGAACTCCCATAAACCAAGTTGACCTTTCGCTGGGATAAAGTCATCTAACATCCTCATATCCTGTACTTCCCAAGCATACACACCAACTCTATAATCACCTAAAAAATAATCATTCCCAGAAACGATTCTTCCATCCTCTAAAACTGCCCAAGTCTCATTATTTTCCGTTACTCTCAGACAATTTGTTAGCATACATGTTGCGATAATCATCCCCGTCGGAAGACTTTCTGTATTGGCTCCATGCTTTTGAAGTAACGCCTTAATGGCGACATGATTACATACAGCCTTATCGATTTTTTTACTAGTGTGAATCGCCAAAGGTCCACGATAATTTGTTTTCCATGTTCTTGTTTCATAGGTCGCCTCTCTATATACAAACAGGCTAGCCCAGGGCTGAATCATCGATAAAACTTTCATGAAGCCGTCCTCCATTTGGCAATCTATTTTAGAATAGAGTTCCCGGATAAGGGTATTTATAAAAAACAAAAAGAACCGACATCCAGCATACGCCTTCAATCGGTTCTTCTGTTTTCAATTTAGTTATTATAGTAGATACCAGAACCAGGACCGATATCGATCCCTGTAAGCATCCAAATAATGAGCATGATTACCCAAACAATCGTAAACGCAATGGAATATGGAAGCATGGTGGAAATGAGTGTACCAATTCCAACCTTCTTGTCATATTTTTGCGCAAAAGCAATAACGATTGCGAAGTAAGGCATTAGTGGTGAGATAACATTTGTAGTAGAATCCGCAATTCTGTATACCAATTGCGTAAATTCTGGTGCATATCCCATGCTCATTAACATTGGAACAAATACTGGCGCCATAATAGCCCATTTAGCAGATGCACTTCCAATGAATAAGTTAATGAATCCCGATACAACAATAAATGTAAGGATCAGTCGAATCCCTGTGAATCCTGTTGACTCAAGGAATTGAGCGCCATTGACGGCTAAAACTAACCCTAACTTAGACTCGCTAAAGTAAGCAACGAATTGAGCCGCTACAAACGCAAGAACGATATATGATCCCATTGTCGCCATTGTTTCCGACAACTGATCTGCTACATCTTTATCGTTTTTAATGGATTTTGTGATTTTCCCATAAACAAAACCTGGAATAAAGAATGTGATTAAAATAACTGGCACTAACGAGTGGAAGAACGGTGCGTCGATAATTTTCTCTGCTCCTCCACGTAATGGCCCCCATTCAGGAATAACAAGTACAGCCATCACAGCAGCAGTTGCAATGAACGCAAACAATGCTGCCCACAAACCTTTTTTCTCTTCCGGCTTTAAATAGTCCACTTCTTCTTTAACGTTTCCTTTGTATGCACCTAATCGTGGTTCAACAATTTTATCTGTTACTAAAGTACCCACAATAGTTAGAACAAACACAGAAGCAATCATGAAGTAATAATTCATTGCATAGTTAATGGTTTCTGCATAGGCAGGGTCCAAAATTGCTGCTGCATCCTTTGTTAGTCCACCTAGCAACGGATCTAACGATGTCAGTAGCAAGTTAGCACTGAATCCGCCTGATACCCCAGCAAATGCTGCTGCTAATCCAGCTAAAGGGTGTCTTCCAAGTCCAGCGAACAAAACAGCCCCAAGTGGTGTTAGTACTACATAACCAGCGTCAGCTGCCATACTTGACATGATACCACCGAAAACAAGCGCTGCTGTCATCAATTGCCTTGGAACAGACGTAACTAGGCCACGTAACGCAGCACTTATTAGGCCAGAACGTTCTGCAATACCAATACCCAACATCGTTACTAGCACAGTTCCTAATGGTGCAAAGCCAGTAAAGTTTGTAACCATACTCTCAAATAGGTAAACAATCCCCTCAGAGCTTAATAGGTTTTTAACCTTTATAATTTCACCCTCGTTAAGGGGATCTTCTACTTGCAAGCCCATATTCGCAAATAGAGCTGAAAGAACGACCACAGCTAATGCAAAAATTGCGAATAATGTGACGGGATGTGGCAACTTATTACCGACACGTTCAATTCCGTCTAATGAACGCATTACCAAACCTCTTTTAATCGGATTTGCCATTCAAACCTTCCTTTCCCTTATTTTAAATTTTCTAAAAATAGTATTTTCAGGACAAATGTGATTATAGGAAACTATTAAACAGAATGGAAGGGAATTTAAAACATGCAGAATAGGAGTACTGTTTACAAAATTCACAAGAGTAGCAACCTAAATAGAAAAAGCCCTTGCCTTCAGTCTTTAAGAACTCCCATTAAGAGTTCTAAACCAAAGCTAACCAAAAATTGTTAGCACTTCAGACATTCCAAACTACTCCTCTCATTCCCTTTTCAAGATGGTTTTATCGTCATAATGGGTACATTGTTTAAAAAGGTACGTAAGCACTAGAAAAAAGGAAAAACTGTATAATAATCCAGTCTTCTTTTGGCCAGACAGCTTTGAACATGTGTATACAATCGCAAATTAGCGTTAATTTAAATTTTACGTTTTATATGGGAAATTAAGGAAACAATAGAGAGAGATTAGATGAAGGGGTCAAAATTGTGAATGCTACTATTACCTATTACACGGCAACTATTTTGGGGGCGATAGGAGTCCTATTCTTTTTAAGAAAAGGTTGGAAATCTTACGGTTTGTTATTTCTAACCAGTAGCTCTGTTGCAATTATATTATGCTTTGTCTTTGTTAAATTGGGATTTTACTCATTCCCTCACATTCCTTTCCCCGTTCAATCGCAAATCCCCTTTATTGCTATGACATTAACCTTCCCTGTTGGGGTGATGTTTGGTGTCAGATACAGCCCTAAACAATGGATATGGAAAGTGCCTTTTTATTGGGCTATTGTTCATATTGGAGTTGGGATTGAAGCAATGATAAAAGGGTATACATCCATCATTAAATATGATTACCAGTGGGATTTATGGGATACCTATACATGGTGGTGGATTTATTTCCTATTTTTAGAATGGGTAGGTGGAAAAATGATTCCTGATCACTTAAAAAGACCTATCGATGGGGAATTATTTCGCTATGGTAGATCTGGGTGGATCATCTTCCATTTAATTGTTATTATTACCATTTTTTTAGCAGGTTACTATTTAGGGAAAATCACAAATTAACGCATTTATTGTCATGAACGGTAAGGACTTCACATGGAAAGACCCCAAATCCGACAAAGTCATCATCGAAATCAGGGCCTGCCTATAACAGTTTTATTTTCTTATTACTTTTTAAGTACTAACTTCACAACCGCTTCAACATGTGCCGTCTGAGGAAACATGTCCACAGGTTGAATATATTGAACCTTGTAGTTTCTACTAAGGTGGTCAATATCCTTCGCTAAGGTTGAAGGATTACAGGATACATACACTAGTGTCTTAGGCTTCACTTGAAGGATGGTTTTTAATAGCGCTTGATCACAACCCGTACGCGGTGGGTCTACCACTACGACATCAGGCTTCCACCCTTCTTTCACCCACTTGGGTAAAACTTGCTCCGCTTTTCCCACTTCAAAGGAGATATTTTCAATACCTTGTGCTTTTGCATTTTCCTGTGCATCTTTAATTCCATCTGCAATGACATCCATTCCACGCACTTCACCCGCATTAGCAGATAGCCAGATTCCAATGGTTCCGACACCACAGTAAGCATCCACTACTTTTTCGGTACCAGTGAGTCCCGCAGCCTTTTCAGCTTCCTTGTATAACTTTTTTGTTTGGTAAGGGTTTAGCTGGAAGAAAGCTCTTGCTGAAAGCTCATACGTGAATACATCTAGCTGTTCTTGGATGGCTTGTTTTCCTCTTAAATGTCTTGTTTTATCACCGAAAATTAGGGACGTTTTCTTCGGATTAAAATTGTGCATAATCGAGGTTACTTCAGGCAGTCTCATTTCGATTTCCGCCACCACGGCTTCTTCTCTAGGCAATTCCTTCGTTACCGTCACGAGTACAACTTGAACTTGCCCCGTCTCCACTCCGATTCGAGTTACAATGGTCTTAACACTACCTTTTCTCGAGCGTTCATCAAAAACCGGAATGCTAAGGTCGGCTAAAATCTGCTTGACCGTAGTCGTTACCTTATTGGTCAATGGGTGTTGGACAATGCACTCGTCAATGTCAATGAGCTTATGGCTGTCCATACTGTAAAGACCCGCGATCACTTTTTTGTCCCGCTTCCCAACTTGGAACTGACTTTTATTTCGGTAGTGCCAAGGGTTGTCCATACCAATCGTCTGGCGGATATCTAGCTTTTGTACTGAAAGCTTTGTATATCTCTCTAGTGACTGCACCACTAAGTCTCTTTTGTGAGCCAGTTGGTCATCGTAATGTAAATGCTGCAGCTGACACCCGCCACATAGCTCATATACTTTACAAGGTGGCATAACTCTGGATGGTGATTTTTTTCTAATCTTATGAATTTCCGCTTCCGCAAAGCGCTCATGTATCTTCGTTGCTTTTGCAACAATTTCTTCACCCGGCAAAGCTCCAGGAACGAACACAGCTCCCCTTTTGAAGTAACCAATTCCTTCTCCGTTAATCCCTAGCCTTTTAATAGTTAGAGGAAACGTATCTCCTGTTTTTAGGTCTATATTTGACTTTTTATTTGTTTGTTGTGGTTTTCTTTTTGGTTGTGGCACTTTCAATACTCCTCCATAGATAGAGAGAAGCATAGGTCATATAAGGCTTCCATGCTTCTTTCCATTCATCCATTTCTTCATAGGTTGGTTTTCGGTCTAATTGATGTAAGTTCTTTAATGCATTTTGCAATCCGATATCTGCTGCTGGAAAGAGGTTAGGCCTCCCTAATCCGAATGACAGGAAGTTTTCGGCTGTCCATTTTCCTATGCCCCTCACCCGCATCAATGTATCCATTATGTAGGCTTCGTCTTTTGACTTCAACTCATGTAAATCAATTTCACCTGAAGCTACCAACTGGGAAAATCCAATCACATATTCTGCCTTCCGACCACTAAATTGTAGTTCCCTTAAGTCCTCTACTTTAAGGTTCGCTATAACCTCTGGTGATGGATAAAACCAGACACCTTCCTTTTGTTCACCAAACGTTTCAACAAATCTTTGGGTTAAGGTAAAAGCAAAGGATAAATTTAGCTGCTGATGAATGATACACTTAATCACGCATGAGTACAAGCCGAAGTCGAGAACAAGTGGTGTCCCTTTATGTTGCTCGAAAATAGGAGCTAAGTCTGTTTGGAGGAAATGCTCGTGGATTTCCTGCATATTTGTGTTCCATTGGAAGAGACGTTCGACTTCTTTCTTTACATCAGTTTTTGTTACCTGGTTATTTTCCTGGAACGTTAGTAAAAATTCCGGCTGTTCTAATGTTCCGGTTGCTTGTACGGTGACTGGGATTTTCTCATCCTGGATGTAGACAGGTACCTTAATGAACCTTTGTTCTAGGTCAACCTGGTTAAGTGGATCTAAAGATAGTCTTTGTAAAATTCCATCAAAATGATAGGGACCGCAAACCTTCTCTTTCATTTGAATCATAGTGGTTTCTCCGTTCTGTTCCTATTTATTGCCATTATAACACAGGAAAATGGCTTTACACCTTTACCTGCTAGGAGGCAAAAAAAGACCACACCCTAAACAGGATGCAGTCAGATCTTTACAGGGGTTCATTCATTACTAAATCGTCTAGACTTTCAAATCGATATCCTTGCTTCTTCAAATCTTGTATGACTTTTTGTAACGCATCTGCATTATCTTTTGAAACAGTGTGAAGCAATAGAATGGCTCCAGGATGAATTTGTGCCATGATGGAGTCATAAGCATACTTCCATCCTTTTTGCTCTTTCACTTTCCAATCAATAAAGGCAAGTGACCAGAAGACGTGGGTGTAGCCTTCCTCTTTTGCCACTTTCAACGTTCTTTCACTAAATATTCCACGTGGTGGGCGCAAATAGTTCATGTGCTTTTGCCCTGTGATTTTTTCTACCTCATCTTTAACATACGCTAATTCTCTTCTAATTTGATCATCCGAGGTCCGTGAAAAGTCAGGATGAGAATTAGAATGATTCCCAACAATGTGACCTTCGTTAACCATCCTCTTTAACAGCTCTGGTTCAGTTCGAATATAGTGCCCGGTTACAAAGAAAATAGCCGGCACTTGTTCTTCTTTTAAAACGTCTAAGACTTGCGGAGTGAAGCCATTCTCATACCCATTATCAAATGTGAGATATAACACTTTTTCATCGGGCGATCCTTTATAAAAGGCATCATACTTCGCTAGCAGGTTTTCATATTTAGCGCCTGCATCAGGTGGCTGTCCATTTCGCGCTTTCTTAAATCCCCAGCCAATGGATTCATTTGAAACCGCATATGTAGTATGAGTGACCAATAGTGCGGCCATTATAACGATAAGCATTTTGTTAAAAATCTTCATACGTATCCTCCAAAACCTTTTTGATTAGTTTTGGCTGGATTTTTATAAACATTCTGATGTGGGGTTGGCAATTATTTCTGAGGGGTATGGTTTGAGGGGATGAATTCAAATTCTTGGAGGCAACGTAGCTGAAGCCGCACTGAAACTCATTTTTTCGCACTTAACAGTGAAATATTCGCACTCAATTATGCTGTTTTCGCACTCAAACGAGTATTCGCACTCAAATTTAATTTTTCGCACTTAAAACCGACTTTACGCACTCAAAATTAAAGAATCGCACTCAAAACAAAATTTCCGCACTCACCACCCCAACAATATTAACATATCAAGCAATAAGTCCACCCAACAACACCTGTTTTACCTCTAAAAAGCAAATAAATGCAGTTTGGATTATAAAAAACTGCCTATTTTACAAACTCCAACTAAATTTAAATAACTTCCTTCAAAAACTTCCCTATTTTATTAAAATCCAATTAAAAAACCCACAAATTTAATTAACTGCCAACCAAAAAAAACCGCCCCATAAAAGGGCGGCAATAAAATTTTATTTAAAAACAGGATCTTTAAACTGCGCTAACTTCTCAAGTGAAGATTTATCCACATCTTTATGCAAGCTGTTTCCATGAGAATCCATCGTTACAACTGCTGTGAAACCTTCTACATTTAGGTGCCACATTGCTTCAGGAACACCGAATTCCATTAGGTCGACGCCATCTACGCCTTTAATACAATCTGCATAGTATTGTGCGGCACCACCAATAGCATTCAAGTACACGCCACCGTGTTCTTCAAGGGCAGCAAGCGTCTTAGGTCCCATTCCACCTTTACCGACAACAGCACGGATACCGAATTTCTTCATGATATCCCCTTGGTAAGGCTCCTCACGAATACTTGTTGTAGGACCAGCTGCTTTAACTTCCCAGTTTCCTTCTGCGTCTTTTAACATAACCGGTCCACAGTGGTAAATGACCTGGCCGTTTAAATCTACTGGTGCATCGTTGTCCATTAAGTGCTTGTGAATCGCATCACGACCGGTGTACATACGGCCGTTAATTTGTACCACATCGCCTACTTTTAAAGAGCGAATTTTTTCCTCTGTAATAGGAGCTTCCAATGTAATTACTTCTGGAGCCGCCTCTGTTGAAGCTGCTACTTCTGTTTCAGCTGCATCATTGAATTCAATTTTTTCACCCTCTTGGTATAACCATTCTGTGATTTCACCAGATTCAGGAGATACTTGAATTCCTAGACGTCTGTAAGCCCAACAGTTATAAGCAACAGACACAAAGAAGCTTGCTGGAATACGGTTCATAACGCCAACTTTACATCCAAGTAGAGTGGTTTCTCCACCGAATCCCATTGTTCCGATCCCTAGCTCATTCGCATGCTCCATTACATAATCTTCAAGCTTACGAAGGTCTTCATTTGGGTTTACATCATCCACGTGACGGAAAAGTTGATCTTTCGCAAGTTCATATCCAGAAGTACGGTCTCCACCGATTCCAACACCGATGAAACCTGCACTACAACCTTGGCCTTGAGCTTGATATACAGAGTGCATGACACACTTACGAATACCGTCTAAGTCTCTTCCCGCTCTTCCTAGTCCTTCTAACTCACAAGGTAAGCTGTACTGGATGTTTTTATTTTCACAGCCACCACCTTTTAAAATAAGGCGTGCATCGATATAATTTTCTTCCCATTGTTCAAACTTGATTACAGGGGTACCATAGCCAAGGTTATCCCCACTGTTAGCTCCTGTAAGAGAATCAACAGAGTTTGGACGAAGCTTTCCATCCTTTGTAGCTTGTGCAATCGCAGCATAAATTGCTTCTTTGATTTTTAACTGATTAACACCCACTGGCGTTTTGATTTTAAAAGTTGGAAGTCCTGTGTCCTGACAGATTGGTGATACTTTTTCATCCGCCATCTGAATGTTATTTGTAATCGTGGCTAAACTCATGGCTGAACGAGTTCCAGCATTCTCCTTTGCTTTAGCCGCTTTAATAGCACGACGAACATCTTTTGGTAGATTAGTAGATGTTTCAACAATTAATTGATACATGCTCTCTTGAAGATTTGCTAAGTTCATCCTACGGTTCCCCCTCTTAGAACTGTATGGACGGAAAAATTCCCGACCGTTTTATTATTTCAAAATAGAATTAGTCATAACTTTTATGCTTTAACACAAACCATTATACTCCTTTTTTCTTACAAATTAAAGAAAGCGGTTTAACAAAAAAACCTTCCACTATGTAGCGGAAGGTTTTTCATTTACTTCACTTGCTGAAGCTTTTCTTCGATATCTTCAATCATTGAAAGTAGTCGATCTATATCTTCCAGGTTGGTTTCCTCTGGATCAATGGTTTCAATAGCATCTAAAAACTTATGTAATCTTTGCTTTAATGCCTGGATTTGCTCATCATTTTTTTTTACTGTTTCTGCCACGAGACTCGCTCCTTTCATACCTTGTCCATGGTACCTTATTTACCGAGATTGTTCAACGAATCCTAATCATTTTGATATTAGTTTTACCCACTGGTATGAAAAAAATCGTACTTCGCCTTATTTGTGTAAATGATTACTGAAAGAAAAACTCAGATTTGACAAGCACTAGATAACCGGATGTTAGTTCTTGTTCCTTTTATGCTCTGGTTTCATCAACTCCCTTTGCAAAACTTGGCATAAAATCCATTTTTGTTCTACTTTTACCAACTACCCCTTCAAAACTTAGACATAACCACCGCCACTCTAACAACCCATAAAAAAGAAGCTGCCCCCAGACAGCTTCTCCTTTTACTTTGGCCGCTCAGATGAAACAAACGTGAACGAAATATGGTCTTGAACAGGAATCCAGGCACCGATTCCTTGAGTGGTTACGTTTTTCACGACAACTTGCCTTTTATGTCCCTTTAGGACGATGTATACTTCTCCGTACGTTACTTTGCCCTTTTCGTTGATTGCCGGTGCAAACGCATATAGATAGCCTAGTCGTTTCGTCGGTATATTATAGATTTGATCCTTTTTCGTACCTGCTCCGACAATCGTTTCGAATGCTAATGGTAGCTTTGATTTTTCACTAGCTTTTAACATCATCATTTTCATGACATCGTCAGCATTCGCTACCTTTGCTGTTAAACCGCCACGAACAACTTTCTGTGCTTCTTGCACATAGTGCATTTGATAGGGGGATTTTCCGCCTCGGTTATCATAAAAGTTTGTGTTTATTTTTTGGTATTCCCAATTTGGAGCTGTTTCCGTTGACTCATAGTAAAGTGGCCACTCTCCAAGATAAATGGTAGCTCTCAATCCTAGTGCAAACGGCGTTTTGTTTACCGAGGATTCATTTAACATTCTTATTAAGTCAGGATTTTCAATTCTAACCTTTGATGATTCTAACAAATTCTGTGTAAAGTCACTTGGTTGTAAATACGGTAAATCCTGTGTTGGGTTGGGATACGTATTTTCCTTTGCAATATTCAAAACAGATTCCGGAATTTTATACGCATTTTCCTTTGGATTCTTTTCTGCCTGGACATTCCCGATCGTACCAAGGAGGAAAAATACAATAATAAAAGCTTGAACTAGTTTCTTCAAAGGTGCTCTACTCCTTTCAAAGCTCATGTATTCTTCCATATTTTTTTCGTTGTAGTCCGGTATTATCCATCTTAATAAAAATAAACCTAAATTTGTAATTGTTTTGTAATATTTAGAATATTTACAACTATCTGATATTGTGGTAATATAAGTTTAACCTAAAACGAAGGAGGGCAAGTGGCACACGAAACTTCTGAAGAGGAGGAATGCTTACCAACCAAGGCTACGAGTGCTAATAAACCTTTCTTAGTAAAATGTTCGTTCGGAATCACCTATAAAACTGTTATGGTAAAAATTTAATATGAAAACGACTGACCCCCGTTAGACGAAACGGGGGTTTAAATTTGTTATAAGCCTAAGAAACAATCTCATAACTTTCAGTAATTTTTATACTATCTTTTACTGATTGATACATCGGACAATTTTTTCTAGCCAATTCCATGGACTTCTCAACGACCTCATTTTTCAGGTCTTGTCCTTTGATCACAAAGTGCATATGTAGATCCGTTACTCGGTTTGCTTCATCCGGGTTTCTTTTCACTTCAGTTTTTACACTTAGATCCTCAATTTCCAATCTCTTCTTCTCCAAAACCTTTTGGAGCACTCCTCCACTGCAAACAGCAACGGATGCAACTAATAATTGAAAAGGCCGAAACCCTTTTGTTTCATCACCTGATACATGTAATTCACCATATGGAAGCTCCGATTTAAAGCCGCCTTCTTGTTTTAAAATAAATTTCATACTGCCAACTCCCTTTCCTTTTATATTGTTATCTTATCGAAGTAAGATTTTACTTGCCAAGAATTATGATTGGGGCTACCATCATTAAAGGTAAACACTTTTACAGAATCAGGAGACTTCTTATGAAAAGCGAAACATTCCGTTTTTGGATTTTAATAAGTATTGTAGCTATCTCAGGCTTTAGTCAAGGAATGCTACTTCCTCTTATCGCTATTATCTTGGAGACAGAAGGTGTCTCTTCCAGTCTTAATGGCTTAAATGCAACAGGTTTATATATTGGAATTCTTTTAATAAGTCCGTTTATGGAGCACCCTTTAAGAAAATACGGGTACAAGCCAATTATTGTCTTAGGTGGACTGCTTGTTATCGTATCACTCGCGTTATTTCCATTATGGACGTCCTTTTGGTTTTGGTTTGTTTTACGTTTGTTTATTGGAATTGGTGACCATGCCTTACATTTCGGTACGCAAACATGGATTACTTCTTTCTCACCAGAGTCAAAAAGAGGTCGTAACATATCCCTATATGGTCTATTCTTTGGAGTCGGGTTTGCTGCTGGACCTTTAATGGCACCTTTAGTAAATGTGAACCAAGCCCTTCCATTCATTATTTCATCCATATTGTGTCTAATTGCCTGGGTCTTTATATTTTTCCTAAAAAATGACTACCCTGAGCAAACCATTGAAGTTAATTCAATAACTGAGACCATGAAACGATTTTCAAAAGCAGCTAAGTACGCATGGGTTGCATTCTTGCCCCCTCTTGGGTATGGGTTTTTAGAGGCTTCCCTAAATGGTAGTTTTCCTGTTTATGGGATGAGAATCGGAATTGATGTTAGTAGTATCTCCGTTCTACTTGCAGCGTTTGCTATTGGGGGAATTGTCTTTCAGCTTCCACTCGGGATTTTAAGTGATAAATGGGGTAGAAAACAGGTGCTTAGCTTAGTACTCCTGTTTGGCTTTATCAGTTTTACAACCGCTAGCTTTTTAGAGCACTCTGTTGTGGCTCTAACGGTTTGCTTGTTTATTGCAGGAATGTTAGTTGGTTCTACTTTTTCTTTAGGAATCAGTTACATGACCGATCTAATGCCTAGAAACTTGCTGCCAACAGGAAACTTATTGTGTGGTATTGCCTTTAGTATTGGTAGTTTGGCTGGCCCTTATATCGGAGGGACCTTCATTCAATTATTCGAAGGTGTGAGCTTCTTCTTAATTATCAGTGTCATGTTGTTCATGATCTACTTAATAACGGTCGTATTTGGAGGAAAAAAAGCAACACACTCTTCCCAAGCTTCTAAAGAATCAATTTCCGCTTAAAAGGCTCCCCTTAAATAGGGAAGCCTTTTCGTTTTTAGTGATATCCGTTTTGACCGTTTGCTGAACCAGAGGTTTTATGTTTTGGATGACTCTTTTTGTTTTGCTTTGTGTTTCCGTCTTTTTTCGTATGTTTCGCCATGGTCCAATCCCCCCTTACTAAAAGGATTTCCCACAGACCGATAGATAACAGCAGGAATATTTTATCAGTTAAACATGCCTAGTCACCTTTTACTTCCCCAAGTAGAGCATTCACTTCTCCACCTACCATTATCATAAAAGCTGATAAATAAAACCAAATCATTAACACAATAATACCCCCAATACTCCCGTATGTGATGGAGTAATTACCGAAGTTATCTACATAGTAAGAGAATGCCAAGGAGGCTAATACAAAGCCAATTAGGGCAATGAGTGCCCCTGGAAGCGCGTGTGATATAGATATTTTTTTATTGGGAGCAATCATATATAGCCCTAGAAATACAATAAAAATGATCACAATACTAATGACCCAACGGATTGTATTCCATAGGTGCAAAAACTCAGTTGATATATTAAAACTAGAGGCGATAAACAGACCAATTTGTTTACCAAACACCGGTAATAATAATGCAATGATAAAAACCGTAATCATTGCTACTGTCAGAACAATCGACATGGTTCTAGCTTTCCAAAAAGGGCGGTTTTCGTTTACATTATACGCTCTGTTAAATCCCTTCACGACTGAGTTGATACCATTAGAAGCTGTCCAGAGTGTTGCTATAACCCCAAATGTTAAGAGCTTTCCATTATGATGCTCCATAATCTGATGTAAGTTTTCTTCAATGAGCATTATGGACTCTCCAGGAGCAAAATCCCGAATCACATTCAAAATATCTATATGAGTAATGGGCAAGTATGGAACTAGACTTACTAAAAAAATAAGTAATGGAAACAGAGATAATAATAAAAAGTATGCAATTTGAGCAGCCAGGCCAATGACATCGTCTTGTTGAAAGCGGCGAAAAAATCGAAATATGAGGGAAGGTATTCCTACCTTTTTAGTTCCCAATCAACTCACTCCCTACCAAAGATTTTGACCTGAACTAATATTTACTCTCCTATTTTATTGTTATCGTTTGTACCATCGATTGCTTTTTTAGACTCATTGATAATATCCGTTACTTTCGGTGGTACATCTTTTAGTTCATAAAGTTTATCTGAGATGTAAGTAACATCATCCCGGATATGTTCATAAGCTTCTTGCCAATCTTGCACTTTCTCTTTTATTTTCTGAGTCGTTTGTTTTGGGTTCCTCAAAGCTTGACCCGCTTTCTTCCCAGTTTGCATAAATTCTTGTCTCGTTTCTTTGTCTAGCAATGTTACAGCTCCCCCAATAAGGGCTCCCCACATTACTCCCTTTAAAAATTTACTGTTCCCCATTTTAATCCTCCTTAATAATGTATTATCATTGTCCATCACAATTCATGTTTGTTTATAATGTATTCTAAAAGTTTCGTGCAACTCTCATTAACCATTTGGTATACTTCTTCAAAATTCCCAGTAAAATAAGGGTCAGGAACATCTAAAGCATTCTGTTGGTCTGCAAATTCAAGAAGTCGGAACACTTTGGAGTTCGGAAAATCCTTTGATAGCTTTTTTAGGTTTTCAACATTGCTCGTATCCATTGCTATTATGTATTGAAAATCATGCAGGTCCGTTTCTGTCACCTGTCTCGCAATGATCCCATCAAATGGAATCTGGTTTTGTCTTAAAATCTTTTGAGTACCATTGTGAGGTGGATGGCCAACGTGCCAGTTCCCTGTTCCTGCAGAATCTACTTCAATAGTAGAACTTAAATTCTTTTGGTTAATTTTATGTCGAAAAACAGCTTCTGCTAGGGGAGAACGACAAATATTCCCTAAACAAACAAATAATACTCGAATCATGGAAGACCTCCTGTTCACTAGGTTTTGACAAGATTTTTAACTTATGAAATGATTATACGTAACTATTTTTTTCCTTTGAGAGGGGTTCAATCAAATCATGAATAATCAAGAAGAAATCACAAAGCTTTTAGACGAAATGGCCACAAAGCTTAAACTAATTAACCTTCAAGCCTTTAGTTCAGCTGGATTTAAAGAAGATGCTTTAGAAGATTTGCAGTATCTACATAAAATGGTTATGCGCAAATCTCATTTTAGCCCCAGTGAAATCGAAGCCATTATCAATGATATCCGGTCATTAAAAGTTTCTAATTAAGAAGAATACATGTCGATTCTTTGAAATTATTGCCGAGGAAATTCTGTTTTTGTAATTTTTCACAAAATTCAGGTAATATTTTGGCGAATGAGAGAAAAGGGGAACGAATTAGATTCACCCTTTTTTCTTTTGTTCTGTTAAAATAACCGGTCCATCTTTTAAAATCGCAATGGTGTGCTCGTACTGTGCTGAGCGTGATCCATCTACTGTTCTAGCCGTCCAACCATTGTTATCCATTTTTGATTGATATGCCCCCACATTCACCATCGGTTCAATCGTAAAGACCATTCCTTCTTTTAATCGAATTCCTTTTCCCGCTTGACCGTAATGAGGAATATCTGGTTTTTCATGCATGGCTGCCCCAATTCCATGGCCGATGAAATCTCTTACCACAGAGAACCCATTCTCTTCTACATAAGACTGGATAGCATGCCCAATATCTCCTACACGATTCCCTGCGACTGCTTGTTCAATCCCAAGGTATAACGCTTTTTCTGTAACCTCTAGTAGTTTTTTATTCTCATCTGAAATATTGCCTACAGCATAACTCCAAGCAGAATCGGCCAAGCCTCCATCCAAGTTCACAACCATATCAATCGTTACGATGTCTCCCTCATTGAGAGGCTTTTTTCTCGGAAATCCATGGCAGATCTCATCATTAATACTTGCGCAGGTTGCATATTCATAACCCTTATACCCTTTTTGTTCAGGAGTTGCACCATGTTTCTTTAAGAATGATTCTACAAATTGATCAATTTCCCATGTTGTGATTCCTGGTACAATCAACTGGGATAATTGTTGATGAACCTCTGCAAGAAGTTCACCAGCCTTTTTCATTTTTTCTATTTCCCTCTGTGATTTTAATACAATCATTTTATTCATCCCTTCAAACTACATTGCTGTCATGGTATCATTTTACAGCAAAATCTGAAACTGTTTAACCAAAAAGGTATCTTGGTAAGCAGCTTTCTTAGATTTGGGCCTTATTATCTGCTACTACTCAATGCTTAAGAACCGCTGAATTGTGCAAGTATTTTTATCTACCTTTGAATACTGGTACCAACTGAAAAGTAATAGTTAAAACTAACACTTATTATCCAGCCTAGTTCCCGTTTGGCTGATATAATCCTCGCAATGAACAGAAGCGTACAAAAAAGAACCACCTAAGCGGCCCTTTTCTTTACTATTTATTATTCTGCACCAAAAGCCATTGCAATTTTCGCACCTACACGAGCATTATTTTTCACTAGTGCAATATTCGCTTCAAGACTTTTTCCGTCTGTCAGTTGTTTTACTTTGTCCAGTAGGAATGGGGTTACTTCTTTTCCGTGGATATGATTGGCCTCTGCTTCTGCCAATGCTTTACTGATTACTTCATTCATGAAGCTCTCATCTAATGCATCTTCTTCAGGTATTGGGTTTGCAATCACTACCCCTCCTTGAAGATTTAGGTCCCACTTCGTTTTAATTAGCTTTGCAATCTCATCCGGTGAATCTACTTTAATGTTGACTTCAAAAGGGCTAGTTCTTGTATAGAAAGCTGGGAGAGATTTTGTTTGATAGCCGATTACTGGAACTCCTTTGGTTTCAAGGTATTCCATTGTTAGGCCTAAATCTAATATAGACTTTGCCCCTGCACAAATGACAGCTACGTTTGTTTGAGCTAGTTCTTCCAGATCAGCAGAAATGTCCATTGTTTCTTCTGCACCTCGATGTACCCCGCCAATTCCTCCTGTTACAAAGAATTGAATGCCGGCTAATTGTGCACAAATCATGGTTCCTGCGACAGTAGTTGCTCCGTTTAATCCTTGAGCAACGATATAGGGTAGGTCTCTTCTACTTGCCTTGATTACACCTTCTGTTTTGGCAAGTTCTTCGATTTCATCTTTGGAAAGCCCGATATGAATGGTGCCATTTAGGATTGCGATTGTAGCTGGGACAGCACCAGCTTCGCGAATGATGTCCTCTACTTCAATGGCTGTTTGGATATTTTGTGGGTATGGCATACCATGTGTGATGATTGTTGATTCTAATGCAATAATGGGTGTTCCGTTTTCTTTTGCTGTTTTTACTTCTTCTGAAAGTATCATTTTGTAATTCATAGATGTCTCCTTTAATTTGTTTATTCATGAGCTTTAAGTTTTTTTTATTGTCTATTAATTTTTCTACTTTTGCATACTATGTTTCTTTAGATAATAGTTAGTTCCACGAACTCAGGCCGTTAATTTCCGTTGCAGGTGCTTGCTTTCCGTGGGCGGTCCGGGAGCCTCCTCGTCGCTATCGCTCCTGCGGGGTCTCCCTTGTCCCTTCCTCCCACAGGAGTCAAGCACCTTCCACTCCAATCAACTGCAGTCTGACAATAATATGCAAATATCAACTACTCTTACAAAAGCATGCATTCTAAAAAACATTATTTAAAATATCTATGAAAAGTCTCAAGCAATGTACTATGATTCAGGGATGTATTGACTGTTTCGTTTGTTTGGAGAGTTAGAATGGAACAAGCCACCCCTAGTTTACACGCATCCTCTGTACTAAATCCCTTTGCGGAGGCATACAGAATACCAGATACAAGGGAATCACCGGCACCTGTCACATCCTTCACGTTAATACTAGAAGGAGGAATAACCGCTCCTGCTTCACCAGCTTTTGTATAATAAATTAACCCTTTGTCTCCTCTGGTAATGACAGCGGATTCTACTCCTTTTTTTACAATTTCCTCTGCTGCCTTAAAATAGTCCCCATCAGTTACTATTTGATGATTTGAGATAACCTCTGCTTCCTCTTGATTAGCTATTAACCAAGTTACTCCCCTTAATTGATTAGGAAGATTCTTAGCTTTAGGCGAGGAAACCGGGGTAATCGTTAGAGAGAGATCTTCTTGAGCACAACGTTTAATGACATATTCCATTACTTCTGTCGAGAAGTTGGTATCTAGGAAGATCATGCCCGCTGATGATAAGAATCCCCATCTTTTCTCAATAAATGAAACGGTAACCTTATCATAAATCCCCATGTCCGCTAGAGCTACTTCCATTTCTCCACTTTCATTGAGGAGTGCCGTGTAGGTTCCAGTTGATTCCTCTGGCCATACCTGTGACGGAGTAACGTCCACAAACCTTTTCGTATGATCTAATAACCATTGACCTTCATGATCGTCTCCGACAACCGTAATCAAAGATACTTTACTGCCTAGTCTCCCAAGATTTTCAGCTACGTTTCTCGCAACTCCTCCACTTGCCTTTGTACTAAAAGCAGGGTTTGACGTTCCATAAATGAGTTTCTTATTAACCTGAAGCTTTTTATCTATGTTGGCTCCTCCAATACAGACAAATCCAGTATTGTTTGGAATGACATAGGCCCTTCCTAATAATTTTCCTTGTTTTGTTAACGTTGAAATGTAACCTGCTATCGCTGATCGGGATAAACCGGTTCTCTCAGCCATTTCATTCTGTGTTATAAAAGGATTTTCTTGGATAATTTGCAATATTAACGTTTCTTTCTCGTTCATAGTACTCCCCCCACCATACTTACCTTAATTTAAACAAATGTCCAAATAAATAACAAGTGTTTAAAAATAAAAAGCAACAAAATCCCAATAAAAGAACCCTAGTAGTTAACTAGGGTTAAAATCATGATTCTTCCGTATTATTTGGTAATATCAATATCTCTACTCTTCGATTTTTTGCTCTACCTTCATTGGTGCTGTTATCTGAAACTGGGTTGTATTCTCCATAGCCCTTTGCACTAAACATCCTCGGATCGAGTTGTTCATTTTCCAATAAGAGCTTCATAAAGTTAACGGCACGCATAACACTTAGTTCCCAATTCGATTCAAAGTTTATGTTCCGAATAGGCACATTATCTGTATGACCACTAATCACAATATTTCTAGTTTCTTCTAGTACCAATAAATCAGATAGTTCTCGTGCTATACGTAGATTTTCTGGACTCACTTCTGCACTACCTGAAGAAAACAAGATGCTGTCTCCAATGGTGATCATTAACCCTTCATCTGTTAGAGAGGTTTCTAGTTCTCCTTGTAACCCCTTCTCTTGAATAAACTCATTCATCGTTGTTTGAATGTCTTGAAGCTTTTCGGTTTCTGTTTGCTCTATTTCCCCTTCTGACTCTTTGTCCTTTTCTTTTTCCGTTGAATTACGGTCCATCGGGATTTCATCGGAAGATTCCTTTTCTCCTTCAGGAATTGGACTCGGATAGTCTAAAGGCCCTGTTCCACCAGTAAAAACATCATTGAAAGCTTTTGACAGCTGATTAAATTTACTCGCATCAACAGAACTCATTGAAAAAAGTACAATGAAAACAGCTAATAATAATGTTAATAAATCTGCATAGGGCAGTAACCATGATTCATCCATGTGGTGCCCTTCACTTTTTTTCTTCTTTTTCTTAGGCATCTTCCATCACGCCTTCTGTAAGGAGGTTCTTTCTTTCTTCTACTGGTAAGAAAGAAGCGAGTTTTTGCTCTATTATTCTAGGGTTCTCTCCTTCTAAAATGGAAAGGATTCCTTCAATCATCAAACGTTTCTGCTTGGCCTCTTCCATAGACTTCTGTTTTAGCTTGTTTGCAAATGGATGCCAAAGCATATAGCCCGTAAAGATCCCCATTAGCGTAGCAACAAAGGCTGCACTGATGGCTTCCCCGAGAGCAGCTGTGTTGTCCATATGGGTTAGTGCTGCAATCAGACCCACTACAGCGCCTAACACTCCTAAAGTTGGTGCATATGTACCTGCTTGTGAAAAAATGGCTGCACCTGAAGCATGTCTTTCTTCCATAGCTTCAATTTCTTCTGTTAATACATCTCTTATATATTCTGCACTTTGGCCATCAACTGCTAGCGTTAATCCATTCCGTAAAAAAGGATCATCAATATCCGAAGACGCTGCTTCAAGAGCCAATAAGCCTTCTTTTCTAGCTACTTGCGCCATGTCAGAGAAAGTCTGAATCAATTCTTGATCCGGTACTAATTTCTGTTCTTTAAAAATAACTCCGAATAACTTGGGAATTCGCTTAATTTCTTTTGTAGGAAAGGCTATGACTACTGCAGCAATTGTTCCTAGTATGATAATCAGTAAGGCAGCTGGATTTAATAACACTCCTACCTCTACATTTTTTAAAGTCATCCCAACGCCAATTGCGACAACTGCTAATATAATTCCTATAATTGATGTTTTATCCATGTGCGACACCTATCCTCTTGTACTTTAAAGCATTTTAATCCCATCATGTAAACAACACACATCTGGATAGGATTCTTATTCTTATTATCGACTCTACCCCTATCATTCTTAATAGTAAGTACGAAAATGGATATAAAAAAGGCTAATTTCTTAATTGATTGCTTAAAAAGACAAAAAAAGAGGTTCACTCTCGTAAGTGATCCCCACTTGTACATCAATTAGATTAAAATTCCCCTGTTTTCTTCGGTGACGCAAACTTTGACTCAATTCTATGTTCATAATTTTTAAATAAGGAACTATGAGTATTGGAGCCTTTTTTAGCTTGCATTTGATTCCATCTTAATAGCTTTTCATTTAACTTTGTTTGATGCCTTTTTCTTTCTTCCTCATCTTCACAATCCCTAATCAAGTCTTCGATCGACATGACTTCACGCTTTAATTCATTCTCTTCTTCGGAGTATCCTGCATTCTTCATGATCCTATAAGCCATGCGTAATTCTTCTGGGATGTGAGCTAAGTCATCTTTAGGTAGTGGCTTACCTTTTCCAGGAAGATTATCAAACTCACCTTCTCGCATAGCTCTTTTTATATGATCTTCAGCTATTGTGAAAAAACGGTCCATCCTACATCACCTCATTTGGTTTCACTACTATTGTATCAATAATTTCCAATTATACTCCTAGTCAGGTCTGAATTTTCTGTGAACTTTTTTCCAGTATAAGGACATGCCAGAATTCAAATTTATTGTTACAATATCAGTTGGGAACACTTTTGTTCCTTTTAGACAAATGCAGTTCGAAATATCCTGCTATATCAAAACTATTGGAGGTAATATAGATGGAAAACTCATGGATTCCTCAGTCTGGTCCTATGCCAAGACCAAAAAGTGTAGAAGAAGGACGTGAAGCTCTTAAAGGAGAGGCTTTCCCAAGTCCAAACGTAAGTAATATTACATTTAGAGCTTTAGAATTCACAGCAGTATGTCCAAAAACAGGACAACCTGATTTCGGAGAAGTAGAAATTTCTTATACACCTGATCAAAAGTGTATTGAATCAAAATCATTAAAGTTTTACCTATGGTCCTTCCGTGACGAAGGAGCGTTCTGTGAAACATTAGCAGCACGTATTGCTGATGATATCGTCTATGCGATTGATCCAAAGCGTGTAGAAGTAACGATTTATCAATCTCCTCGTGGAGGAATTGAATTAAAAACAACTGCTGTTAGAGAAAAATAAGCTTTTTTGTATGAAAACTCCTATTTGAATAGGGGTTTTTTATTTTTAAGTGTACAATGCAATATAGTTTTAGGATGAATTGATATTGGTTGGGAAATCTACTTGATAGGAAAGGGGTGTAATCTGTGGCTAGAGGAAAATCATTTGATCATAAGAAAAAAGGACATCCAGGACCATTCCCTCAAGGTAGTCAGGTAGAGAAACACAACACGGAGGCCCAAGAGGATGAGGAACTACTAGTTGTCCAAGAAGCTTTTAAAAATCGTGTGGAAGAAGAGGAAGTATAATTTTGAAACATCATTAGGAGAATCGCTCTCCTAATGATGTTTTCACCCATTTAAACAAACGTTTGATTAATATTAAACAAACGTTTGTTTAAATTTTTGTAGCATCCTAGAAATATTGATATCCATACTTAAAGTGCTTCCTTAATCCTTCAGAAAGTGTAAAGAATCCGTAGACTACAATGGATATTGCTATACATGCTGAGAATGGAATCCACTGGTACGTATAAATATCAAAGAGAACCTGGTCAAAGAGTAACGGCCATGCATTTGACGTGTTTTGAACTTCAAATACGGGAATAAAAGCTGCCTGAATCACTTGTATTTTGTGTGTAATGTAAATGTTAATAACCCCAAGCTGTCCGACTATAAATAATGTTCTTCCAAGATCTAAAAAGAAATTCACGGTTAATTCAGGAAGCAGTGCTGGCAAGTAATATTTTCTAAACAGCTTTGGTGGAGACGTCCCCACCGTAATGGCTGCTTCAATAAAGGTTCGACTAGAGATGGATCTAACTTGTGTAAAGATGAGTTCCGATACTCTACCAACTTCTAATAATGCAATAATAACGATCGCCCACCATAACCTATTAGGTGAATACATTAGATACGGTAAGTTCACCAAAAGGATAATCATAAAAATGGCGGGTACAAATGAAAAGGCTTGGCTAATAAAGTCCATGAACCCTTTTATCCACTTTGAATAAAAAGCCATGACACCCATAGGTACTGCAATGATATATCTTAGTATAGTTATGGAAAATATAATTAACAGAACTTCCTTCGTACCCAATACCAGCATACTGAATACATCCACACCATACCGGTCTGTTCCTAACCAGTTTTCCTCTGAAGGTGGAAAAGGTGGAATCTCCATCTTCCCATCAATTCTCCTCATGCCTTCCTTCGTTAGTTCATTGTCTACGAATGGTAAGAATGGTCCTGCAATGGCTATTGTAATCAAAATAATTAAGAAACTAATACCCAATTTAAGTTGAAGGTTCATTTTCACTTTCGTTTTCAACTTTCAGCACCCTCTTTCGCTAATAGGAAATGAGCTGCTATTTTACTAAGGATTTGTGCACATAGCACAACAAAGGTGAAGAGAACGATATATTCAATAACGAGAGGGATTTCAATATCCATATTGTCACCTGCTGCAAACTGTTTTTTGACATTAAAAGCTCGGTAGAATCTATAGGCTGCCCCTCTATATCCAATTAGGAATTCAACAATAAAAAGATTGGACAATAGGTATAGAATGATTGTGTTAAAGTGACTTATTATTTTTAACAAGCCATTTGAAAACATATGCCTCCAAATGATTTTACTAATCGATATTCCTTTACTCATTGCCGTTCTAACATAATCTTTCCCTGTCTCTTCATAAAGAATAGACTCTACCACTCTTGCAATATAAAAAACCGGATACATGGATAAAAAGAAGATCCCAAATAACTTATTATCAAGATTTTCATATCCATAAATATCGACTTCAGGGAACCCAAATCGAAAAAGAATGATAAGCCCCATTTGAATACATATAATCAGAAAAAAATCAGGAACTGAAAGAAAGAATGAGGTCGTCCTTCTTCCCACAATGTTGTACTTTAGTCCTGAATATCTAAAATCAAAATACCCCTTAAGAATCCCAAAAATAATACTCACAAAGATAGCAGGTATGAGAATAATTAAACTCTTTGAAAAGTATCTCCAAACCTCATATTCTACTGAATGCAGGTAAACGGTTTGCCCTAAACTTTTTTCTTCGATAACGGTTCCAAAGGTATTCTGAATGTTATCCCAATATTTCCCCCAAGAAAAAGTCGTAATATTTTCAGCATACTCTGCCGTCATCTCAACTCTAGAGCTACTATAATCTATTTGTGGATTCCCTCTTGGAAGAAGCACGATTAAAATGAGAGCCACTGTAACAAATAACCATATGCCTACAAGCTTAAACAACTGAGCTCCAAGGCTCATAATCCCATCCCCCATTGAATTGCAATTGAATATTCCCTTTGGCTGGCCTTAAAGGTCCTGGTTATTTCCATGCTTATATTTACTTTGGAAGAATTTTTGCAGTCCCTCACCAAATAGATAAAAACCTAACATCGTAATGGCAATGACTCCAACGGCTGTAAACGGAATCCATTCGTGTACCCTCATACTGGACATGAACTTCTCAAAATCCATAAATAAATTTGGCCACGTAAGGGAATCACTTTGGAAGATATAGGCTCCACTAAGTTGGGATTTCAAAGTATGTTGAACGAAAATCCCAGCCAAACCTAACTGAGCCAACAAGAATAGAACTCGTCCTGCATCAAAAGTAATATTAGTAAAGAGATGGGATTGTAAAAATGGCCAGTAATAATTCATAAATAATTTAGGTTTTGTACACCCCGATGCTATTCCACTTTCCACAAAGCTCTTTTTACCAATTTCTTCGATTGTTCTATAAATAATGTCCCCTGTTCTTCCAACCTCCGTTAAAGCAATCACTAAAATCAACCATAACGGTCGAACATCAGAGAACATAATCATAGGAAATCCGATAAATACAACAATAAAAAATAGCGGTGGCATACTGGTCGTCACCTGATAATAACAGCGTAGAAGGATTTCAACTGATTTCATATAATAGGCACCAATGCCAAGTGGAATCGCGATTAAATACCGAACCACTAGGATGCCAAGCAAAATCAATAAAGTATCTTTTGCCCCAACAATCACTTTACTTAAAATATCTACCCCTCTATGATCTGAACCCAGTGGGTATGTTTCCGAAGGTTCATAAGGGGGCATATGCCAACCATTTTCATCTCGGTAAACAATACTCTCAGATAATTCCCGGTCAACAAAAGGGAGGTAAGGTCCTACCAAGGCAGCCAGCAAAATCAAACCTATTATGAAGCCACCGATCATAAGCTGGTAATTTTTCATCATCCTTTTTCCCCCTTTTGATGAGGCGTCATCATTTCAGCACTAACCTTCGATAAAAAGCGTGAAGTGAAAATGATAATTGAAAAACAGATTGTATATAACAGGGCAGGGGCTAGGTAAATCTGCGGGTCGTGACCCACATAAAAACTCTCAGGTGGTGCTACAAATCTGAAAAAGTAAAAAGCAGCCCCTCTGAACATCGTCATCAATTCAACAATGAACAAATTAGATAAAACATACAGCGTGACAGTATCTAAATGGCTAAAAATCACAGGCATTGCATTTTTCAGTACATGTGTAAATATGATCTTATTGTTGCTAGACCCTTTCGATTTCGCCGTTCTTATGTAGTCAAACCCCATCTCACTCTCCAAAGTGATGTACGTAACGCGAGCAGAGTAAAAGAAAGGGTAAATACTTAGAAAAATTGTGCAGTAGATGTAGTTTTGAAGATATTCATCACCAATCAAATGTACTTCTTTAATAATTTCTGTATTGTATAAAAAGATTAGGAAGAACTGAATCACTACAATAAAGAAAAGATCTGGGATCGATAATGAAAGCCAGGTAGCTGGCTTTCCAGCTAGATTCCATTTTTTTGTTCTGGTCCGAAAATCGAATATCCCTTTTAAAATCCCACCCAAGAACCCGATTAAAATCGCTGGAATTAGGATTTTCATGCTTTTTATAAAAGTGTCTATCACAAAGCCATGCGTACTTTTTTCATAGATTTCTATTTCCTTGTATTCTTCTGATGTAAAAAAGGAAAAAGCTCCTTTTATTTCATTCCAATGCATGTCTATGGAATAAACTTGCTTTGCACTTAAAAACATGCCTCCTCTACCAGACTCGTACTCTACGTCTCTAGGAATCGTTAAAATAAGCAATAAAATAAAGGTTGTAACAACCCAGATCAGTAACTGTTTGGTAAATACCGAAATGATTTGCAGAAGTAGGCCCCCTTTTTCTACCTAATGTTTCAATTATTACTATTTTTTTACAATATAATAACACTTGTTACGAATTATGAATAGTCAAAATTTACTATTAACTAAAAAAGAGAATGAACCCTAGATTCATTCCCTTTAGTAGAATTTTTATAAGTCTACACTACCGTTTCGATTATATTTTTGATGGAAATATCGTTGAATTCCTTCTCCAGTTAAATAGAACGCAAGCATCGTGATTGCGATAGCAAAAATAGCTGAGAATGGCATCCACTCATATATACGAATCGTTTCATGTAGCCTATGGAAAAACATCGGCCAAGCATTTGTGTCACTCATCATTTGATAGGCTCCACTTAATTGGGATTCATATGTATGTTGAATAAAGATTCCCATTACTCCAAATTGGGCTAGTAGAAAAAGGATCTTTCCAGCATCAAACGTGACATTCGTAAAGATATGAGGTTGTAAAAATGGCCAATAGTATCGAGTAAATAACTTGGGTTTTGTACACCCCGCCACAATTCCACTTTCCACAAAGGACTTCTTCCCAATTTCAATGAGTGATCGATGGAACAACTCTGCCACCCTTCCAACATCCACAAGAGCTATGACAAGAATCATCCAGATTGGACGGATATCAGAAAAAAGAATGATTGGAAAGCCGATAAAAATAGAAACGATGAATATAGGTGGCATGCTCATAGAAAACTGATAAGCACAGTTCATCAAAAACTTGATGAACCTAGAATAATAAGCACCAATTCCTAAAGGAAGAGCTATTAAATACCTAATGAACAATATTCCAAAAACCATCATGAGTGTTTCTTTTGCTCCCATTAAAAGAATGCTTAGAAAGTCTCGTCCATTATGATCAGACCCTAATGGGAAATCTTCAGAAGGTGGGTAGGCGGGAACTTGAATCCCCTCTTCATTTCGGTACATCACTAATTCCTTCAGTTCTGCGTCAACAAATGGAAGATAAGGCGCAATAAAAGATAAAAGAATAATAGTAGTTAGCGTAAAACTACCAATTATGAGAGGATAATTTCTCATAAAGACTCGCCCCTTCCACTAGGAGTTACCGATGATGTACTGACCGCTGAAATCACTCTTGAAACAAATAAAATCCAAGTAAAAAAGATAGCGTACAGTAATGCTGGGATGTAGTGAATAGAGAATTGCTGTCCCACCATAAATCCTGACGGTGGAGCCACAAAAGTAAAGAAGTAGTAAGCGGCTCCTCTAAACATTGTAAAAAACTCAACAATAAATAAATTTGAGAGGACGTAAAGGACAACCGTATCCATGTGGCTAAAAATGACAGGTAACGCATTCTTCAACACATGAGTAAAAATAATCTTATTGGTTTTTGTACCTTTTGCCTTCGCCGTTCTTATATAGTCGAAGCCCATCTCACTCTCTAGTGAAATAAAGGTGGCCCTTGCCGTATAGAAAAACGGATAGATTGCTAAGAAGATAATGCAATATACATAGTTTTGTAAGTAATCATCACCTATTAAATGAACTTCAGTCAGAACTCCTTCCTTGTATAGGAAGATCAAAAAGAACTGAATCATAATAATAAAAAACAGGTCAGGAATAGATATGGAAAGCCAAGTGAGGGGTTTACCAAAAATGTTCCATTTTCTCCTTCGGGTTTTAAAATCAAAGGCCCCTTTTATAATTCCACCTAGGAAACCGAGAAATATCGCAGGAATTACAATCAGTAAACTCTTAAACACTGTATCTGAAACATGTTCAACAATTGATTTTTCATAAACCTTTATTTCTTGTAAGTCTCCGTTTGTAAAGGAGGCAAAGAATGAAAGGAATTGTTCTTTATGTAACTCAAAAGAATAGGTAGGTTCCGCAGAAAGAAACATGCCCCCTCTTCCAGCCTCGTACTCTACTGTTCTAGGTATTGTTAAAATAACGATTAAAACGAGCGTCATAATAACCCAAATCAGAAGCTGCTTTGTAACAATGTTTGCTATTCTCAGAAGAATCACCCCAGTTGAAATATTTATACATTTTCGACATTTCTCACCATCTTACCACTTTTTTTTTGCTAAGAAAAGATGTTTGATTGTTTATATTTGTAAATTAGTGGGGCTATGTTCTTACGATTCGGGGCATTCTCATGCAAAATAGAAAGGTATCCTAAATTCCGGAGGGTCTATCAGAAACTTTGCGACTTCTATCGGAAATTCTAGGAGTCCTATCGGAAACTTTGCGACTTCTATCGGAAATTCTAGGAGTCCTATCGGAAACTTTGCGGCTTCTATCGGAAATCCCAGAAGGCCTATCGGAAACTTTGCGACTTCTATCGGAATTTCCAGTGGACCTATTGGAAGCTTTGTGACTTCTATAGGAAATTCTTCAATAAAAAAAGCCTGAGTTCACCTCAAGCTTCTTCCTTAAACCCCATATCACCTAATACCTTATATGTTATATCGTCGCTCGGCGGATTATGGAGCCCCGCTCGGACATCTCGGTAATACCTCTCTAATGGATTCCCCTTAGACAAACTATGTCCACCAACAATCCTCATCGCCAAGTCAACTACATTCACGGCTGCATTGGTCACTTCTGTTTTAACAGCCATTAAGGTTGGGCCAAGCTCAATTCTTTTTTCCGAGTTCTCCCAAAGAGACGCCACATGATACATAAAATGACGTGACTTCATCAATTCTACATCCATTAAAGCAACCTTTCTTCTGATTTCTGGAATGTCACTAATAGGATGCGGCAAACTATTGGGCTGGTACTCTTTCGCAAATTCCACAGCAAAATCACGAGCTGCAGAGGCAATTCCTAAATAGCAAGCTGGTATATGCAGCAACCATGCTTGAGGTAGCTTCTTTTTCGCTTCCCCTTTCATACTCACTAAATACTCAGAAGGAACCCTAACCTGCTCCAAAATTAAATCATCACTCCTTGTACTTCTCATACCAAGAGTATTCCATGTTTCTTCAATTCGGAGTCCATCTGCTTCCTTAGGTATTAGAAACTCTCCAATCCCCTGCTTTTCCTCAATCCACGCCGTTACAATAAAATAATCAAGTGCTGGTGCTAAAGAAGTAAAGGTCTTCTTCCCACTAATCAACCAGGTTCCTTTTACTCTCTTAGCTTCAGTCTCCGGCTTTCCTCCGCGTGCAGGACTGCCAGTTTTGGGTTCTGTGGCCGCGCTGTTTATCAATATCCCATAATCAACCGCTTCTCTTGATATTTTTTCAAGCATAACAGGCGTCCACTTTTCCGTTTCATTTAATTGAATAAACGTCCCATTATGCCAACCCAAACAAAGTGCTGTGGCCCCATCACCCCTGGCAATCTCCTCTTGAACAAGTAAAAATGAATATAAAGGAAGACCTTGACCACCAAATTCATTTTGAACTGTTAACGCCGTAACCCCTGCATCTTTTAACATAGAAAAATGATCAAATGGGAAAGACCCTTCAATATCATGAATACTCGCTGTCTTTTTAAACTCAGAAGCTAATTCCTGGGCTTTTTGAACCCAGTACTCTTCTTTTTCATTCCGAATAAATAAGTTTTTCATGCTAACACATCCGTCTCTTTTTCGTTACTCTCCTATTGTATATGGTGGCCTCCGAAAAAGTGAAGTAATCCGATCTATTACATAAGAATTTAAACCTCAAGATTCAATTTTGGATAGTTCATTTATGATATTCTCTTGTTGTCGATCCGCCGTTTCGTTTGAAATGATTTCTTCTTGGACTAGTTTTCTAATGGCGTCACTTTCAGCATATAGGGTGTGTCGTTCTAGTGCTTTCATTTGCTTTTCTTTCAGTTCCGGGCTCGTCTCAAATAGGTTCGTTAAAGCATGCTGGATATGCTCAATTTCTTCTTCATATTTTTGGATAAATTCTCGGTATACAACTTCTGTAATAAACAGTTTTCTTTTTATACGATTTAATTCTTCAATCCCGATTTCAGCACGATGGAGTCTCGCTAAAAGCTCTTCAAATTCTTCGTTCCCTTTCTGCTTAGGCCGAACACCTAACATTCCTATAAATGGTTTGATTGTTAGTCCCTGAACAATTAAAGAGAAAAAAACAACGGAAAACGCAAGAATTAAAATCAAATCACGGTCAGGAAAATCTTTAGGTAGACTTAGTACTAGGGCAATAGAAAGGGACCCTTTCAATCCTCCCCAATTGATAATATGCTTCCACTTTGTTGGAAAATCTTTTTGAAAAACAAGACTCGTATAAACAGCTATACTCCTTGCTATCAAAACAAGTAATACGGCCACTATAATAAAACCCCATTTATCACTAAACTGGATTCTGGTTATTTCTAATCCTACCATTAAAAAAACGAGTGAATTAGCAAGTAGGGCTGCTACATCCCAGAAATTATTGATATTGAGTTTTGTCGTTGGACTCATACCAATCGAAGCCCCATAATTTCCGAATATAATAGCACCTACCACAACTGCTATAACTCCTGAGGCATGGATATTTTCAGCTAAGAGGAATGAACCATAAAATAACAAGATGCTAAAGATAATTTCTAATGGATAATCATCGAAATATTTAACTAATATAGAAAAGCCATACCCTAGGGCACCACCTATTAAAACACCTAAAAATACTACTTTGGCGAATTCAAAAACACCACTACCAATCCCTGGGACTCCCATATCTATGTACATCAATAAAGAAAATGCCGATATTTTAAATAATACAACTGCTAAACCATCATTAAAAAGGCTTTCTCCCTCCACCACTATCGCCAGTCTTTTTTGAACACCGACACTCTTAAAAATGGAAAGAACGCTTACTGGGTCAGTTGCACTCATCAAAGCAGCAAAAACAAATGAAGTCGGAATGGAGAAATCAAAGATCCAGTATAAGCTGAACCCTATAACAAGAAAGGAAAGGAAAGTTCCTCCGAATGCTAACGAAAGAATGGGTCCTTTATTATCTCGCAGCTTTGAATATGGAAGCTTAAGGGCAGCTTCTCCCAATAGAGCTGGTAGGAATAGTGTAATAACCATAAAGTGAAAAGTTTCTTCCTCTGTTACTAGTAGTTTTACGGGTTCTAGAAATGGAATATCCAATAATCCTATAATAGCACCGACAACGACAAGGACGATTGGATATGGTTGTTTAAATTTTTTAGCAATAGCCGTAATACCGGCTGCTAAAATGACCATTAAAAGTCCCATTTCAAAAATATGATGTAAGTCTTCCATCCCTTACCTCTCCTTTACAATCTTTTCATTATATTGTTTGTATCAAAATGGCAATCATACACGGATCAATGACAACGGCCATTAAACTTTATCTTGATTACTTTCATTTAATTACCAATAAATATAAAATAGGAGAGTGGAAGAAATACATAAGTTACTAAGTACATAAAAGGAGAGATTACATGTCTACATTCGAACAGCAATTAAAAAAATATGCTGAATTAGCTGTAAAAGTTGGGGTTAATGTTCAAAAAGGGCAAACGTTGGCGATATCTGCTTCCATAGAAGTTGCGGAATTTGTCCGTGAAGTTGCTAAGGAAGCTTATAAAGCAGGTGCCAAAAATGTAATGGTTGATTGGGCTGATGATGCAATATCAAGAATCAAGTATGATATGGCACCAGACGAAGCTTTCACTGAGTTTCCAATGTGGAGAGCTAAAGAGCGTGAAGAGTTAGCAGAAAACGGTGCGGCATTTATGTCTATCGTTTCTTCTAATCCTGACCTTTTTAAAGGTGTGGACCCTGAAAGAATTTCTAACTTCCAAAAGGCTGCTGGCCAAGCACTAAAAAAATATCGTCAATTTGTTCAATCAGACAAAATTGCCTGGACTGTTATTGCTGCACCATCTAAGGATTGGGCTGACAAAGTGTTCGCTGGTGAAGAAAACAGTCTAGATAAATTATGGGACGCTATCTTCAAAGCTGTTCGTGTAGACCAGGAAGATCCTGTAGCAGCATGGAAGAATCATGACGAAACACTTCATGAAAAAGTTGATTACCTAAATAACAAAAAATATAAAACCCTTCACTACAAAGCTCAAGGTACCGACTTAAAAATTGACCTTCATGAAAAACATCAATGGGCTGGTGCAGGAAGTGTTGACCCAAGAGGGGTTACCTTTATGGCGAACATGCCAACCGAAGAAGTATTCACAGTTCCTTTAAAAGAAGGTGTTAATGGTACAGTTTCTAGCACAAAGCCATTAAGCTATGGTGGAAACTTAATTGATAACTTCACACTAACTTTTGAGAATGGTCGAATTGTGGATGTAAAAGCAGAGCAAGGTGAAGCAATTTTGAAGAAGCTTGTTGAAACTGATGAAGGCTCACATTATCTCGGTGAGGTGGCACTTGTACCTCATGATTCACCTATTTCAAATTCCAATATCTTATTCTACAACACATTATTTGATGAAAATGCATCCAATCACCTCGCAATCGGTAATGGATATGCTTTCTGTATCGAAGGCGGAAAAACAATGAGTGAAGAAGAATTAGAAAAGCACGGTGTAAACTCAAGTATCACGCACGTTGACTTCATGATTGGTTCTGCCGATATGGATATCGACGGCATCAAAGAAGACGGTACGGTTGAACCAATCTTCCGTAACGGGAATTGGGCGTTTTAAACAAACGTTTGTTTAAATTTTATATGAAGGACGGACCCATTGGGTTCGTTCTTTTTTTATTCAAAAAAGAGTAATTTTTCCAACCTTGGGCAAATTATAATGGAAATTTTATACTTAGGAGGCAAATAGATGAATCACCAATCCGACCATCATGAGACCAACATAGAAAATGATGATACCCTCACGAATAGACAAGGACACCCTATTACGAATAATCAAAACATCCGTACGGTAAGTAATCGTGGGCCTGCAACTCTTGAGAATTATGACTTTATTGAAAAAATAAGCCACTTTGACCGTGAAAAAATTCCGGAAAGGATTGTTCATGCACGAGGTGCTGGTGCTCATGGGTATTTTGAAGCATATGGTACATGTGGCGATGAACCAGTTTCCAAATATACCCGCGCTAAGCTTTTTCAAGAGAAAGGAAAAAGAACTCCAGTATTTGTCCGTTTTTCAACTGTAGTACATGGGAATCACTCGCCTGAAACGGTCCGAGACCCCCGTGGATTTGCTGTCAAATTTTATACAGAAGATGGCAACTGGGACTTAGTCGGGAATAACCTTAAAATATTCTTTATTCGTGATGCGATGAAGTTTCCTGATATGATTCATGCGTTTCGCCCGGACCCTGTTACAAACTATCAGAATGCAGAGCGTTTCTTCGATTTTTGTGCTAATTCGCCTGAGACCTTCCATATGGTTACTTTTGTCTATTCACCATGGGGAATCCCAGCGAATTATCGCATGATGCAAGGATCTGGAGTAAATACATATAAATGGGTGAACCAAGAAGGAAAAGCTGTCCTTGTTAAATACCACTGGGAGCCAAAACAAGGAATCAAAAACCTAACAATGAAGGAAGCCCAAGAGATTCAAGGGAAGAATTTCAATCATGCGACCCAAGACTTATACGAAGCCATCGAACGTGGAGACTACCCAGAGTGGGAGCTTCTTGTTCAAATCATGGAAGATGGTCCTCATCCTGAACTTGATTTCGATCCGCTCGATGACACAAAGCTCTGGCCAGAAGATCAGTTCCCATGGAGAAAAGTTGGAAAAATGGTGCTGAACAAAAATCCTGAGAATTATCATAACGAAGTAGAACAAGCTGCCTTTGGTACTGGTGTTTTAGTCGATGGCCTTGACTTTTCTGATGATAAAATGCTGCAAGGACGGACCTTCTCTTATTCCGACACTCAGCGTTATCGTGTTGGGGCAAACTATCTACAACTTCCGATTAACGCACCGAAGAAGAGAGTGGCCACCAATCAAGAAGGCGGCATGATGAGCTACAATGTTGACCGCAAGAATCCGCATGTGAACTATGAGCCTTCTACCCTTGGTGGTTTTAAGGAAGCAAAACAGGTTGGGAAGGAACATACTCCTCATGTTGAAGGAAATCTGGTGCGAGAATCAATCGACCGTCAGAGTAACACAAAACAAGCAGGCGAAACTTACAGACGCTTTGAACAATGGGAAAAAGATGAACTTATTTCGAACCTTGTAGGTGACCTTTCCCAATGCGATCGACGACTCCAAGAAAAAATGATTGCTTTGGCGGAAGAAGCGGATGAAGAATATGGCCGTCGCCTACGCGAAGGCTTGGAACAGGCAGCTAAGGAAATGAAAAATGGCTCATCTGACGCTCACCATGTTCTTGGTGGTAGTGATGGAGAAAATGCTCCGGAAGAGGCTGAGGAAAAAGGACATAAGGCAGATCCATATTAAGGAATAAAGAAAGCCGGCTATAGTTCTGGCATACGCTCGTAACTTATAGCCGGCTTTTTGTTTCATTTTCTTTTGTCCTATTTTTTTGCACGGACGTCCTAGGTTTCCGGACAGGCCGCCTGGTTGCTGTCCCGTTTTCGCATGAACCACCCGGAATTCCGGACACACAACTCTCTTGCTGTCCCGTTTTCGCATGATCCACCCAGGTTTCGGGACACACAACTCTCTTGCTGTCCAGTTTTCACATGGGCCACCCAGATTTCCGGACACACAACTCTCTTGCTGTCCCGTTTTCGCATGGGCCACCCAGATTTCCGGACACACAACTCTCTTGCTGTCCCGTTTTCGCATGAACCAACCGGATTTCCGGACACACAACTCTCTTGCTGTCCCGTTTTCACATGGGCCACCCAGATTTCCGGACACACAACTCTCTTGCTGTCCCGTTTTCGCATTGACCAACCGGAATTTCGGACACACAACTTTCTTGCTGTCCCGTTTTAAATTTCATAATCAGTATTTCGGACAGTAGTCAGTAAAAGTTCCTAAAGTAGTTCCCTACCCCTTCTTCACAACCTCCACAACACCATCTTCTTCTAACTTCACTCGACCCTGTTTGTTAATCTGAACCTTTTCACCATCAGATAAGTTCGTAAAGATGATTGGTGTCATGGTCGAGGTGGCTTTTTCTTTTATCATGTTAATGTCCGCATCAACTAGCTTTTGACCCGCTTTGACTTCGTCGCCCTCTTTTACATGGACTTCAAACGGTTCACCTTGTAGCTCAACGGTATTGATTCCAATGTGTATTAGAATCTCACGTCCCGAGTTGGCTAGGATCCCAATTGCATGCTTTGTCGGAAAAACGTTTATAATCTTTCCATCAACCGGTGAAACCACTGTTCCTGAGGTTGGCTCAATCGCAAAACCGTCCCCCATCATCTTGCCTGAGAAGACTTGATCAGGTACATCTTCTAATGGATGTAAGGTCCCTTCCATCGGGGCGACAATGTCATCCTCTTGATGGACATGGTTTTGAAGGGCATCTGGGTTGACTTCTTCAATTTGTTGTTCAACCTCTTCTTCGATATTATTTGGTTCCTTTGTTGGTCTAGGGGCTTTCCCTTCCATAATATCCTTCATCTGCCCCTTGATTTGATCCGAGCGTGGTCCAAAGATGGCTTGAATATTATTTCCGACTTCCAAAACTCCTGAAGCTCCTAGTTTTTTTAGACGATTTTTATCCACTTGCTCCTTGTCATTAACGGATACTCTTAAACGAGTAATACAAGCATCGAGGTGATCAATATTTTCTTTACCACCCATCGCTTCTAAAATGTCATTGGCCAAATTGTTCGTTCCGGTTGGAGCTTTTCCTTCTGTCTCTCCCTCTTCCTCTTCTTCTTCTCTACCAGGCGTCTTTAAGTTAAAGGTGCGGATTGCAAATCTAAATCCAAAATAATAAATGACTGCAAATCCAAGTCCGATTATAATGACCCACCACCATGGGGTTCGTCCAGGAAGAACACCAAATAACATGAAGTCAATGACTCCACCCGAGAATGTCATCCCGATTTTCACACTAAATAGATGCATCATCATGAAAGATAGTCCGGCAAAAATACAGTGAATTCCAAATAGTAAAGGTGCTACAAATAGAAAAGAAAACTCAATTGGCTCTGTGATTCCCGTCAGGAATGAAGTAAGGGCTGCTGAAGCCATGATTCCACCCACTACCTTCTTCCTCTCAGGTTTTGCTTCATGATATATAGCTAACGCAGCTGCCGGTAGTCCAAACATCATGAACGGGAACTTCCCTGTCATAAACGTACCGGCTGTGAATTTCTCTACGCCATCTTTTAATTGTGCAAAGAAGATTAAGTTATCTCCTCTTACAACTTCGCCCGTAGCGTCGACGTAAGAACCAAATTCAAACCAAAATGGTGCATAGAAAATATGATGAAGTCCAAAAGGAATGAGTGCGCGTTCAATGACACCAAAGATAAACGCAGAAAGAGCAAGATTCGCACCTAATAAAGTCTCTGAAAAAGCATTTAATCCGTCTTGTATAGGTGGCCATATAAACGTCATAAGGGCTCCCACTAATAAAGCAGAAGCTGCGGTTATAATTGGAACAAATCGCTTCCCTGCAAAAAATCCTAGATAGGAAGGGAGTTCAATATTGTAAAACTTTTGAAATAGGTAGTAAGCTAGTAATCCGATGATAATACCGCCAAATACCCCTGTGGACAACGTGGGAATACCTAGCACATTCGCATACGCTTGGTTATCCGCCACCATCTCTGGTGTGATTCCTAAGATTACACTCATCGTTACATTCATGATGAGGAATCCGACTATAGCGGCTAACCCAGCTACACCATCACCACCAGCCAATCCTACAGCTACTCCTACTGCAAAAAGAAGGGCAAGGTTTCCGAAAATGATATCTCCTGAGCTTTGCATAATGTCAGCGATAAACTGAAACGTATCCCCTCTAAAAACAGGAGCAATATTAAGAAACTGTTCTGTTTTCAAGGTCGCCCCCAGCCCAAGTAAAATACCAGCTGCGGGTAAGAGTGCAACAGGTAGCATCAAGGCCTTCCCTACTTTTTGCAGGGTACCAAAAGCCTTTTTCATACATAAAACCTCCTTCAAACATTTTTCAGTAGTTTTCCTTAAACCTTAGGAATTCATGTAGGCAGGAGGTTTTTATTCATGAGAGTGCACGTTGAAAATCATCCTCTAGACGGAGTCTTTCCCCTTCCAAAGGCGTTTTTACGATCCTCATTAGTCGAATATGATAAGACTATCGAAACGCGGAAGGGGAAACAGAGTATGAAAAAGATGCTCGCATTATTTCAAAATACAACGTACCGAAACCTATTTTTAGCCAATGTTTTATCGCAGCTTGGTAGTATCATTGGGATGACAGCTTTCACACTATTTTTATTGAATCGATTTTCTGAAAATCCTGCCTACGCAACGATTACTGAATTGATGTATTCAATACCAACACTTTTCGTTTTCTTTTTAGTCGGTGTATTTGCGGATAAGCTGGATCGTCAAAAAATAGCTTATTATTGTGACTTTATCTGCGCAGGATTATCCGTCGTATTACTAGTAGCCATCATTACTGAATGGATGCCCTTCATTTTTTTTGTCTTATTCTTAAGAAGTGCCATTCAGAAATTTTTCTTCCCGGCAGAACATGCCATGGTTCAAGGCATCTTAAAGAAAGATGATTATAGTACTGCGGCTGGATTAAATCAGATGGTCATGAGTCTTTTTATGCTATTTGGCAGTGGAATAGGAGTGGTGCTTTACTGGACAATTGGTTTGTACGGAGCCATTATCGTTGATACATTGACATTTGTTTTAAGTGCCATTTTTATTAGAAAAATTTCAGTTGCAGAATCTGTCAGATTACCAAATGGACCTCACACATTAAAAGATATCAATTTTAGCTTTGTTTTTGGGAATTTTAAAGAGGGTCTTCTCTATATTCTAAAAAACAAACTTCTACTCACTTTAATTTTTGGGTTCTTTTTATTCGGAGTGGTCAACGGTGGATTTTCTGTCATGCCCATCTTCATGCTGAAATATAAATTAGCTCCGGAAAATTATGAGCAATTGTCAGCTGTCATGGGGATTATTTTCGGGGCTGGTGCGTTAATTGGTGGTTTCGTCGCCTCCTTGATTTCTCAAAAAATGAAGCTTTACCAGATGATTGTTATTGGCTTGTTACTCTCTGGCGCCTTCATCATTATGTCAGCCTTTTCTACGAGTTTTTGGATGCTTGCTATCTTTTTCTTCTGCATCGCTTTCTGCCTTCCGCTTATCAATATCGGGATCGGCGGTTGGATGCCAAGTATTGTGGACCCTAAAATGATGGGCCGTGTTCAAGGATGGATTAGTCCTTTAACCATGCTTGCCCAGAGTATTATGCTTGGTTTCATTGCTTATAGCTTTCCTACTATTATTTCAATTGAAGCGTTGTATTGGATTGTGGGTCTATCCCTTGTCAGCGTTGGTATTTTCTATGGTCTCATGTTACCTAGATTTACAGATAAAGAAGAAGTCGATCCTTCTCTTTCCAAAGCGAATGCAACCGCATGAAAATTGAAACCAAAACGCAGCATACTACGTAGAAGTATTATCAAATAATAGGAGGCATTTCGATGATTGTTTCAACTACTTCACATTTACAAGGAAAAGAAATTGACCGTTATATCGGAGTTGTTAGCGGAGAAGCTATTATGGGAGCCAATGTAGTGAGAGACTTTTTGGCTGGCATTACAGATATCATTGGTGGACGCAGTGGTGCTTACGAAAGCAAATTGGCTGAAGGGCGTGAAATTGCTTTACGAGAAATGCAAGATAAAGCCATGAAGCTAGGTGCTAATGCGGTAATCGGAGTGGACCTTGATTTTGAAACGGTGCAAAACGGGATGATGTTGTGTGTGGCAACAGGAACCGCTGTTGTATATAAATAAGAACTTTTACTGAGTGCAGATAACTTTTGGTTACCTGCATTTTTTTATTTAAAGGCTTGGCCTACACGTCCATTTATAGCTTGTCATATATTAACCTTATAAGTATGAATGGTTAGGAGTGATTACATGAACAGACAATTCCCTTATCCCGCTCCCCCCTATATGAATATTACAGTACATCCTTATTCAACCTATTACAGCCCTGCCCCAAATGTTCACATTCAGTATCCAGTTTTGCCCCCTCATTATGGGTACACGCACAAAATTCATCTTCCTTCTTCTTTTGTCCCTTATTCAGGTCCCCGAGAACATAAGTAGTTTCATAGAAAAAACGAGCTCAACTTATACAAGTGAGCTCGTTTTCAATTTATTCACTTTTAATTACAAACGTCATAATGGCAAAAATAATAAAGCTAACTAAAAGAGTTGTTCCGCCGACAATGTAAAAGACCGTTACCAAACCACTAGGCAATGGGAAAGGGTTAAGGTTATATAACCACATTCCGAGCGTTAACCCAATAGAACCGATGATGGCTGTCCATACATGCGCTACCGCTAGCTTCGAATTTTGGGGAACTTTGTATGTTTTATAGTAGACGGAAAATGCAAAAAGTGTTAGCCAGCCTACGACCAGAATATGTGCATGGATCGGTTTTAACTGATAGGCGCCTGACCCTGCCATATGCGAACCAATAAAAGCCCCAATAAGAGCATAGATAGCAGATACCCTAAGCAAAAGTGTTGAATATTTCATGTAAAATCTCCTTTTGTCTATGAACTTCATATTGTTTCATTATAATAGAATCATAGTTTCTACAGTAGAGATACATTCATATGTAATAAAATTTTCAAAAAAGAGAAAATGCCCCGTATCTTTTTGAACGCTCATTTTGTCTTGTATATGAACTACTTTTTAGGAGGAATTTCATTGAAGATATTTGAAGAAAGTAGAAAAATTCGCAAAGAGTTTGAAGACTGGATACAGGATTACCGCAAACCATTATGGGATTATTGCTTGAAATTAACAAAGAATGTTTGGGATGCAGAAGATTTATTTCAGGACACCTTATTGAAATCATTTTCACAATTGAATTACTTGTACCAAGCCGTCTCACCTAAGTCCTATTTATTTAGAATGGCTACCAACCATTGGTTGAACACGATTCAAAAGCGTAAGCGCACAATCTCAGTTGATGAAGAAGTGTTAGAGACCATTCCTGCTACTGATATGCCAGACCCATTAGAACTACAGGCTGGTTTTAAGAGGATGTCAGAACGACTTACTCATCAACAACAAGCTGCTTTCCTTTTGACTAAAGGGTTTGGCTTTACGAATCGGGAGGCTGCCGAATATCTATCCTTAACGGAAGGGGCGGTAAAATCATTGTTGAAACGAGCAAAGGATAATTTAGGGAAAAGCACTGAAGCTGATTTACATACGAATGTAGCCATTTCACCACTTATGAATGCCTACCTGGAGGCTTTTAATCAAAAAAATCCTGATGCTATTGCTGCTCTTCTTAGTGAACATGCCACCATGGATATCGTTGGTGTTTCCCATGAATACGGAAAAGAAACAATCCGCAAATCATCGCTCAATGATTGGAGCCAAGACCCTGTTGCAGCTATCGGAGAATGGGCTGTCATTGACGGTGAAAGCGTTGTGTTGGCTTGGACACCTGAAAATCAACTCTATACGATCATCCGGGTTGTTGAGAGTGATGATCAAATTACAACGATTCATGAGTATTACTTTAGTCAGGAGCTTTCAGAGCATATTGCTTCACTTTACAACCGTGAGTCTTGTGAGAACGGGACTTTTTGGGATGAGAAGTGGAAGAGTAATGTATGATTTGATTTCCGATAAGCATCTTTTTTGTACATCTAGCAACTAGCCGGACACTGGTTCCGTTATTTTTATGAAAATGCCGGTTTTCGGGGGGCGAACGGACTCTCGTTCCGTTATTTGACTGTTTTGGGTTCTTTTGATGCCGATTTTGGTCAAATAACGGATTCTCTGTAGTCAAGTCCATAATATTGTGTAAAATTGATTACAAGTATCAACCAGCTTTGTATTGGTAATGTGTATGATTTTGATTTGGTTTGGAAGGGGCCCCTTCCAAACC
>NZ_BAAADJ010000061.1 GCF_039522365.1 Bacillus carboniphilus
AACGATATGAATTTTTACGTCAATCATAGTTGAACCGCCGTATACCGAACGGTACGTACGGTGGTGTGAGAGGTCGGGGGTTAGTCACCCCCTCCTACTCGATTAAATTATGAATTGTTTTTTATATTAAAGGCTACTTTCTAAAGTAATTTCTTTATTTAATCGCGTTCAGATGTTCCTCCAGACGGTTCCACGTTTCGGTGATGCCTTGTAACATACCCATGTCTGTAACCGTCTTGAGAGCTTCTGCGGACACATATTGAGCACGGTTTACTAACTTCGTTTTTCCATCAAGATCGATAAATTCTAATGTAACCTCGGTCGATGGCAGGTTCTCGTCTACATTGCCTTCTGCATCCGAAAAATAATCGGTATAAATGATTGTCTCCGGTTCGATAATGTCTTTGTAAACGGCTTTACCCCATGATTCCATACCGTAAAATTCACCTTGATTCTGATCCATACACTTCATGCAGTAGTGCCAAATACCACCCGGACGAAAATCAATGTGACAAACCGGTAGTTCCCAACCACTAGGTCCCCACCAATGCTTTAGGTGCTCAGCATCTTTAAACATTTTGAAAACGAGATCACGTGGTGCATCGAAAGTACGCTCCAGTACTAATACACGGTCGTTCTCTACTCTTGAGCTTATTGCGTTTAATGACATTTATAACTCCTCCTTTATAAATACACTTATATTCTGTTTTGTAATGCATACTAACTTATCAAGTTAGTGTTTTTTTTCCCTGGATTTCTTGTAGATAATCATCCAACCGATCCATCCGCGATTCCCACATTCGACGGTATGAATCAAGCCACACATCCAACTCTTGAAGCGGTTCTGGTCTTAGACTATATATTCGCCGATTAGCTGCTGGCTTGACTTCAATTAGACCAGCGTCGCTTAATACACGAAGATGTTTAGAGGTTTGGGGCTGGTTTAAATTTAACTGCTTCGCAATTTCACCTACTGGTAGCGGCCCACTTAGAAGAAGTTCGACGATATCAAGCCGATTGGGTTCAGCCAGGGCACTGAAGGTTTGTACATTCATGTTGATTCCTCTCCCAACATCCGTATTTTCTTGGGTCAACCTTAGATGAATAAATTAAGAATACCACCTCCGATTTTCCAGTATTACCATGTCGTACCAAGTTGTTATATTGATTATTCCATAAAGGGAATATTCCTGTCAAGGAATATTTATTGGGACAGAGGGGACAGGAACCTTGTCCCAGTAATGAATGTAAATATGATAAAAGAAGGGTGACACAAAAGGTGTATTGGACAAATAAATAAAATCCGAATGATTTGGATGAGACAGACAAACCTGTCCCATTTGGAAAATTTTTATGAAACACCTGTATAAAGATTCTTCCTATTCTAATAATATGTATAGCCTACCACCGAATAGGGAGGAAATGACATGTTAAATATATGGGAAACCATTATGGATGCTATGAATTCACAGACAGATCAAGACAAAGATCAACCTCTTCATGTGGGAGAAGTCATGGCGTGCTGGTTGTACTTATCAGGACTAGAGATAGCAAAGGTTTCTGTCCAAGCAGGTTTAAACACAACATCAGATGATGAACTTAAAGCCATTCTTGAAGAGGATGCGAAACTAGGAACTAGTCAAAGGGAACGCCTACATAATTTCATGATTAAGGAAGGGATTCCGTTACCATCATCACCAGAAGATATGCCAGAATCAGATCCCAATGATATTCCTAACGGTGTTAAATTAACGGATGATGTGATAGCAAACGAGTTATCTTTAAAAATTGCAAGTTTAATTGTGCATGCTGCAACTGCTGCTTCCGAATCGATTCGTACCGATGTTGGTTTATTGTTTGTTCAATTTCAAGCAGAAAAATTTGCTTTCGCTACTAGACTAAAGCATTTAATGCGTAAACGTGGATGGATTAAAGTCCCACCATTTTATGTTCCACCTGGTTCTAAACAATAAGAAGTACGTTGAAGTTAGAAACCTAAATTAAAGTGAATTGCAAGCGTTGATCTTAGTCAAGGATCAGCGTTTTTTAGTTTTTTATCAGCCATCAAATATGAAAACTCGCCGCAAATATTGGCGAGTTTTTCTATGACTTAAAGCTTATTGAGTAGTACAAACCATTCCAATTGCAATCCCAAATGGATTAGAAAACCCTGAAATGGTATCGCTGATGGTATTAGTGGTAGTATCAATGACTAAGACTGTGTCATTACCCGAATCTACTACATAGGCGTACATTCCATCAGATGTAAAAGCTACATCATTAGGAGTAGAAAAACCAGCAACCGTATCGCTTATGGAATTAGTGGTAGTGTCAATGACCGAGACTGTACCATTCTGATTCAGAACATAAGCCTGAGTGCCATTAGGTGTAATCCCTACTCTATATGGACTAGCAAAGCCTGAAATGATATCGCTAATAGAATTGGTTGTAATATCAAGGACAGAAACTGTGTTATTAGTAGCGTTTACCACATAGGCATGATTACCATTAGGTGTTATAGCAATACCACGAGGGAACGAGAACCCTGAAATCGTTTCACTGACCATGTTAGTAGCAGTATTTATAACTGAGACTGTACTACTCGACGGATTGGGCACATAAGCCCGAGTTCCATCAGGAGTAAAAGCTATTTCAGGAGGAAAAGAAAAGCCCGAAATGGTATCGGTAATAGTATTAGTTTCTAGATCAATAACGGAGATTGTACTATTAGAACTATTGACAACATAAGCTCGAGCTCCATCAGGTGTAATGGCTATCTCGGCAGGTGAAAAAAAGCCCGAAATCGTATCGATAATGGTATTGGTGGCAGTATCAAGGTATGCGACGGTGTTATTGCCTTCATCAGTGACATAAGCTCGAGCTCCATCAGGTGTAATGGCTACCTTATGAGGAAAAGAAAAGCCATGAATCGTATCAATAATAGTATTGGAAGCAGATTCAATAACAGAAACTGAGTTGAAATTTGGGTGTGTGACATAAACAAAGTCCTCACATTTAGAGATAGGAAGAGTAGAAGATTTTTTCATTAAATCCAAAACATTCTCAAAATAGAACTCTAATAGCATTTCCTTTTTAATAACATCACGAAGTGTTCTTTGTACACTTGAATTTATAGCTAAAAGTTCAGGAATTGAAATCGCTGTAGGTGAAAGGTTTATACCTGTAGGTAAAGTTCCCAACATAAATTGAAGTTCCTCTGCCTGAGAATTGATAATATGAGCTAATGCTAGTTCCTCAAATGCAATCGAAGTTAAAAGCAGGGGAATCGTTTGTTCAGTTGAAATGGACAGAAGAGGAGTGGTATTGGGTATATTAGGATAGCTCAATAGAAGTTCACCTTCTTTCTAAAACTCTTATATTTATTTTATGTATCTAAAAATTGAGTGATAGAGTATTTGTCTTGGGTAATCAGTGGATTTTTCATACAAATGCCCTTTCTTATTCATATAGAAACTTCTTTTGTTTTTCAATTTCTCCGCGGTAGGTGAAGATTATCTGAAGCGGAGTATTTTTATGAGATTTAAGAAACTCTTAAGAATTGCTTAAGAGGGTGTTTAGAACTCCCTTGTATTATAAGAATGTAAATTTGATGAGGGGGACACTGAAGTGAAAAAAGGGAAACTTGCCGAACGAATTTTTGGAATATTGGCAGGGGCGTTTGTTCTTTGCCTTTTGATACAAGTCTTTATAGCAGGGCTTGCGATATTTGTTGATCCAGCGAAATGGCATGTTCATAAAGTTTTCATTCATTTATTTGAAATCATACCGGTTGCCATGGTGATTATAGCGTTTGTTGGAAAAATGCCAAGATGGGCCATTGGGCAAAGTGCGGCTCTGGTTGGATTTATTTTCTTGATGTACTTTTCAGCGAATATAACGCCTGTATGGCCGTGGGCGGCAGCCGCGCATCCGGTTTTGGCATTAGTGCTGTTTTGGATGGGAATCAAGTTAACGAAGGATACATTTTTATATTTAAAAAGGAGCGATGTAAATTGAGAAGTTGGACTATTGTAGGTGTTGCTCTAATCTGTGGACTTTTTGCTGGGCTTATTCTTTCAGAGATTATAGGGATAATTGGATACGTCATTTTCGGCCAAGAGATTGGTATTAAGTACCTTCCTTTCATCCTTGCGATTGCGGGTGTAGGGTTTGTTTTGGTGTTAGGGACAGAGGGGACAGGAACCCTGTCCCACAAACAAAAAAACTCACAACAATGATTTGTTGTGAGTTTTTTTACTAGTTTGTACTACATGCAAAATAATCTATTTTCAGACCAGATTTTTCAATTTTTGGTAATCCGCTATTATCGTAACATTTGTCAGATATGGCTTTGACTTCAACATAACTGAAATAAAAAGGTGCAGAAAGTAAGACACCTAGAGTCAAAATCGCTCCTATACTAATCGCTAGTTTCTTGGGGGGGGCGAGCTTGCTGGTTTTCATAAGAACCTCCGGTAGCTTACTATGTAAGTTTTTTCTATACATATTTTAACATAAAAGTTTAAGTGGGACAGTAAACCTGTCCCTCTGTCCCATTTCCCACACCACCTTCTATTTATCTACATATCATAAAGGGACAAGTTCTGCTTGTCTTTTTTATTCTTTTTTGAGGGAGGATTTTTGTTATGCGTAAGAGTTTGAAGACAGCTCAGGATCGCGAGTTGACCTATCAACGTATAAAGGAAGCTGCTGATCACCATGCTCAGTCTGTTAACCTAACGATTGATTGGTTGTATGAAGCACTGCAACAATATGTGGATGCTGGCTCAGTGATTGTGCATTTGGGGAATGCGTTAATGTTTAGAGTGAGAGGGTCTATATATCGATTAGAATATAACTACGATTCTATTACTCTTAGCAGCGGTGGGGCAATGAATGATGGTGAAACGGCTAGTGAAGGCATCATTGCAAGCTTTGACAATAACAGTACGCGTGAGCAAGTAATGGACGCGTTTAGCAGATTATAAAGGAAAGGAAGGATTGAGATGTCAAAATCCCGTAATGTATTTTTGACAACAGCCGGTTTTCATGTTCCTGATGTGAACCAAAATGGAGATGAGAATAATCGAATTGTCATAACATTGACGAACCCAACAAATCGTACGCTGAAAGCACATGTAAGAGTGGAATCTTATTCAGAAGGAGAACCCTCTTTTATTTTTCTTCCGGCAGAATATACATTGACCAGAACCATCTTGGAAGACTTCGGAAAGGTAGAAGTACAGCCAAATACCATAACACGACTTGAAGCTGAACTACCAGCTCTAGATCGTTCTACCCTAAGAGTCGTAACGAAAGGAGATTACAAAACTGAAGATGGAAATCCTGCTAGTGGAAAACTTGAAATCAGTTCAGTAGTGGGTTACGGAAACACATTAGCAGTCAACCTCATTAACATACCAGAAAGCTTAGCTCCAGGACTCCATTCCGCCGATACATCCACACTCTTCAGATATGAAGACTACATCGTAACCGACGAGTAGGGACAGAGGGACAGGAACCTCTGTCCCAGTACATATTAACGAAATTTGAACCATATGATGATACTAATCTACATTTTGAGAAAGCGGGGGAACAGATTGTTAGCAAAATATGAGAAGCTATGTGCAGAGGTAGAGAGTTACCAAAACCGGTTAACATCGCTAAATAATGATGAGGCTCAACAACTGCTTAGTTTGATTCAAGAAGTAAATGAAATGAAAAGTCAGATAACAGATAGGCACAAAGAACAGTTGGAAGAAGTTAAGGCTACACTGAAGTTTTTATCAGATTGGGTTAACTCGAAGGATCAAGAGATGCAATGTCTGAGTTCAAGGCAACAAGGTGAAAGAGTAGTAGAGCAATTGGAATTGATAGAGAGTTTAACCGCGCTTTACTATGTACTCAGCCCGGCGAAATCGTTTGTTCAAAAAGAGGTAAGTCGGAGGAAACCAGGTCAAGATAATGAAATCCGGACCAATTCCAATCAAGTAAAAGATGGAGAGGAATCTGAACTTAACTTATCCATCCTTACGAAAGAAACGAAAAACGTGATCAACCCTTCGAAACTTCGCATTACACTTGTGAATATGATTCCTACATCCATCACATCTCATTTCGATAAAAAAACCATCACGGAACCCGCAAGTACGGAACAGACATCCACCCCTATGTTCAAAAACCAAACAGACAAATTGGTAGCACTCGGTAGAAAAGTGGCCACAAACGTAAACCAAAATGCAGCAAAAATTAAAGCAACCAAAGAAAGGATCGATTGGAAGAGAAAGGCATATTTTAGGTAGATACTGACTTAGGGACAGGGGGACAGGAACCTCTGTCCCGATTTTTTTCACCAATGAAGCGCCAAGTATTTGTATGTGCCCTGGCACTTTTTTCGACCCTTCCAAAACAAAAAGAAGTAACCACCCTATCTCAGAAATAAGGTGGCACTTCTCTCTGTCTTCGCTAACCGCTGACTCTGCGGCATGCAGGTGCGAAAATCAGGTGTTGCCGGCACCTGATTTCTATTTATCTTCTCAAACTACAAGAAATTTATACTTACAATTGCGACTGGTTTTCTGTTCCGGTCATTTTTTGACGTTAATTCAGTAATCCCTATCTTTTAGAATCCTGATCAGTCTCAACCGAATTGGTAGCGTTCGGATCCACATCTCCGTAGTCGGGTATTTGGTGTGCGTGCTCTCTATGGTATTGGCCTAAGTCCCCATTTTGTTGCACATTCTGCTGGTTCTTGTTTGGTTTTTTAGTCAATTTTACCACCTCCTGGACACCTGTTAGGGTGCGCAGCCACTGGATTAATTATTCAAGGTGTCGACAGCTTAAACTGGAGAATAAGAATTCTAGAAATCTAAATACTAAATCTAGCGAGAATTATTTAGGAGGTGTAATTATGCCACAATATATCGTGAATAAAGCGGCAGAAGATAATGGTGACCATGAGGTTCATGTTGAGACATGTGTGAACCTTCCTAGAGAGGATAATCGGGACTATATTGGAGAGTTTGACAATTGTGCGGATGCGGTTGAAAAGGCGAGGGTTACGTACCCGAGTGCGAATGGGTGCGCTCATTGTGCTAAAGAGTGCCATACTACATAGATGGGACAGAGTGGCCACCCTGTCCCTTATTTCTGTTGCCTTACCTTATAAATTCCTTTAGTGATACTTCCTAATCCCGAGATACATATACATATATATTGGATCCAGATTTATTGAAGATTTGGTCCATCCTCATAGTGATCTCCTGAGGGATTGTAGCCTTAATATATATAAATAAAAGAAGAAAACAATAATACGATTCCTACAATCAGAAAAATAACCTTCTTCATCTTCCACTCCCGAATTATGCTCTTTTTATGATTTTAGCCATATGCTTTCATTCGGATGCTGTGGGACACCAAACCTGTCCCCTCGTCCCATTCACTAAATTTTCTGTTTTTATTGCCGATATAAGGTGGGAGAGAAAATGGAGGGATTGGATTGGATTTTTTTCTGAAGTTTGTTTTGGTGTTTTTACCGCTTTTATATTGGAGTTTTTTATTAACGTTTGTCATTAGGTTGGTTTTTAGGATGTTAAAAAAAGACCGACCTGCGGCTAAGAAGGAAGTTATTGCAATTTTCTTTATGGTTTCTTTTTTATTTATGAATATTGGTTTTACATTCGTAATACCATCGATTATTCCAGCCATACCTAGTTTGACTAACTTTTTTCTATCCATTGTTTTAGCACTTGTTATCATTTTAATTACACTCAGGTATGCTGTCATCAATAAAAAGATTTTTAAGACTTCTATTATTATTCAAGCCGTTTATATGGGGCTTGTACTCGTTAGTTTTTTCTATTTTTCTGAGAATTTAAATGGGCCGGTCGGCATTTATGTTTCTGAATAATGGAGAGTAAGAGTAGTGAGGGTGTGCCATTTGCTCTCGCTACTTTTTTTATTCATCCTCCCTTGTGAATATGGACCCACCTTTAAAAATACATATAAGGTAAGGGGACTCGGTAAGTTTGGCACTACCGAGAGGGGGGATAGCGTGGTACAGAAGAGCAATCAGTTGTACTTTTTGTCTCTTTGTTTGTTCCTATTTACGGTTCTTTTCACCGATCGAATTATTCAAAATGAGTTTAATTTGGCCGATCAGTCCGTTCAAAGCTGGGCGGTTTCGATTTCTAATCCGATTATTACCAACTTCATGAGCGCTGTCACTTTATTAGCGAAAACAGAAATGCTGGCACTAATGTCTGCGACCACGTTCATCTATTTTGCTGTAAAAAAATATCTCCACTATATTTTTCTGTTCCTATTCGTAATGGGTGGGGGCGTAGTGATCACGTTTCTAATGAAAATTTCGATTGAACGGGATCGTCCTGGTGAAACCTTTTATGTAGATTTTTGGGGATTAGGTTCAGATATTATTTCGTATAGTTATCCCAGTGGTCATGCTGCAAAAGGGCTATTATTCTTTGGATTCCTCATTTATTATGTGCAGTTGGAACTGAAAGACCGTATCATAAAAGCAACTTCCACGATATTGATGGTTCTCATCATTATCCTCATCGGATTTGGTCAAATTATCTTGGATCGGCACTATCTATCTGATGTGATTGGTGGGTATTTGGTTGCTTCTGCATGGATTTTAATCTGTTTAGCTGTGATGGAGTCTAAACGGATGAAGCATCGATTGGGTGCCGGACCTCCAACTTTTTAGTCCGCGGGACACCGGGGACAGGTTTACTGTCCCACCTACATGCATAAATCTGGAAACTAAAAGAATAATAAGAGCGATAAACATGTAAAGGAGATACACCTTATGTACAAAAAGCTAATTGCAGTCGCTCTTATTTTTTCAATTACGTTTTTGAACACTGCTTTCGTTTCAGTTTCGGAAGCAAAGCAGGATACCCGCCAAATTTGCTTGAACGAAAAGGTCATTAGTTTAAAGTACGGTATGCAGAAGCTCTGGATAGAGCATGCATGGTGGACTAGAAGTTTAATTGTAAGTGATTTGGCTGATGCTGAGGACCAAGAGGAAGTGTTAGAAAGGTTACTACAAAACCAAGTGGAGATCGGAAACATTATTAAGCCTTACTACGGTGAGAAGGCAGGTAATAAGCTAACAGATTTGTTAAAGGAGCATATTGTTATTGCAGGAGAGTTGGTTGATGCCGCGAAGGTGAAAGATCAGAAGAAAGTGGATTTGTTAAATAAAGAATTGTTCCGAAATGCAGATGACATCGTCGCATTTCTAACAAGTGCTAATCCAAATTGGGATAAAAAACTACTGACTGAGATGTTCTACAAACACTTAGAACTAACTATTGATGAAGTGGTCTTACGTTTAAAGAAGGACTGGAAAGGCGATATTCGAACTGCAGATATGAACGAGGAGCACCTTATTGAAATGGGCGATATGCTGACAGATGGAATTGTGAAACAGTTTCCGGAACAGTTTAAATAAGAGAAAAAGCGATACCCGACGAAATGGGTATCGCTTTTAAATGTTTTGAAAGGAAAAGTCTTTACTCATAATAGACAGTGTCTAATAAATCAAACAGAACATAATCTGACTCTTCAACATCATCTACACCAAACCAATAAATTTCAAACTCTTCCGTTACTTCATCAATGATAAACTGAATCGTAATCATAGCGTCTTCGCCGTAATATTCGGCAACTCCATTGAATTCTACTACGTGTTCATCCTCCGTAGATAAAAAATACTCCCATTTAGGATCCACAAAGAAATCGTCAAATGCCTTTCCTACCGTTTTGTCCGGGTATTCATATAATGACCCTTCTTTTACAGTTGAAACAAGTGCTGCGTCGATGGAACTTTTCACTGATTCACTGCAACCAACTAATAAAAATAGAGTTGAAACCATTATAAAAAAGACTTTGGTCAATCTATTATTCTTCAAGATAAGCTTCCTCTCTTCTGGTGAAATTTGTATTATTTTGTAGAAATATAGAAAAATATAGGACGACTTACCTATTTTAGCATAGTGGAAATACACAGGAAAGAGAAAATTGGAAAGGGTAAAAAAGGGAGGAGCGGGAGCTTACGAGAGGTGAAGTCACGGGGTAAGAAGTTGGGACAGTGGAACCTGTCCCTGCTGTCCCACCTACTGGGACAAGGTTCCTGTCCCCACTGTCCCACCTTTTTTTCGTTCGAAGTAGAAGGCTAAAAACAGGAAGGAGAGTCCACCGATTAGACGAAAGACGGATGAGATGGACATGGATTTGATCATCCCTAGGTGTTCTAATAGGAGGACGCCTAGCTGTGGAGCGAAGCACCCGATGATGGCAATCATAAGGTTATAGTTTGCTAGAAATGCTGTACGGTTCTCACCTGGTGAAACGCGAAGCAGCTGGTTAAATAGAAGTAGAGTTGTCCCGGATACAAAGAGACCAGTCCAAAGGTTGGTTAATGTTAAGACATAGAAATTTTTTGTCATGATGGTGATGATGGGAGCCGTTGTCATCCCGAGTGCACAGATAAAGAGCATCGTTGAATTTCCCCATTTATCCGCCGATTTTCCCCACCATTTATAGCTTGCGATTTGAGCGAGTTGATTCGCTACAGTAAAAATACTGATCCAAAGAGCTGTAGCGTGAACATCGTTAATTTGGTAGATTGAAAAAAGTGGCCACGCCATTTGCCAACCGAAGTTAAACAGCATTGCACATGTTAAAAAATATAGATAAGGCTTGTGTTTGAATGTCATGGTTAAGTTTTTAAACAACTTTTGCTGAACGGGCTTCTGTTTTTCTTTATGTTCTACATGCCTCATTAGAAAATAAACTTCTAAAATACCGAAACCAAACCCTATTCCAAACAAAAGTTGGAAGGGAAGAGGGTTACTTTTATCGAAAAGGTTGAGAAATACACCAGCTACGAATGTGACAATCATTCCTACGATGGTCAGAATTCTACTTCTTTCACTAAAAAACTGACCTCTTCTTGCGTCTGGTATTAGGTCACCTATAAGTGACTGCCATGATAAAGTAGCAAGGGCAATCGGAAAGTTCATCAATGCAATAATAACAACCAAAATCCAAGCTGGATTGGAAACTGGAATCAACGGCACAAAGAGAAGCAGCATAAATAAAAAGCGAGCTGCAAATATGTTAACCCCCGTGAACTTTTTCTTAGATTCCGCACGGCTCAGCCAATAGGCACCTGGAATCATGGACATAATCATCATAATCGACGGTAATGAACTAATTAAACCAATCTGGGAATTGGTCGCATTCAAGACCTCAATAGCAAATAACGGAATAAATCCACTAATCAAACTTAAAACGATAATCGAAGAAGCTCCGTTAAATATACTTAGCTTCTCATTCCTCTGAACTTCCTGCGGTGTATAGCCCATCCAGATGCCCTCATCTTTCAACACAATATTTTATTTTTATTTAGAGACGCGAAATGTTTTCTAGATGATTTTACTCCCGTCAGGTTCAACTTTCAAGAAAAAATTTTAGGGAACATTTTTTTCTCTTCCAGTTCAGGGGTGGGACACGGTTCCTGTCCCTGTGTCCCTACCAAAAACTTGCAGAAAGCCTAGGGTTTCAGAAATTAGAAAGGCACCCATTATATATCTTGAAAAAAAACTCCATACTAATAGGGACAGGGGGACAGGAACCCTGTCCCAAAAGGAGGACTTTTATATTGCATTATGTTCGTAAGGGAATGGGTGAGCCACTTGTGCTGATTCATGGCTTCTTAGGCACTCATCGAATGTTTGAAAAAGTCATAGATACTCTAGCAAAAACTTTTGATGTGATTGCAATTGATCTACCAGGTCATGGTAAATCCCCCGTTTCTAAAGACATTCAGACTGTATATGATTATGCAAAGGAAATTGTGGCATTTCTCCAGGCTTTGGATATAGATAAAGCGACGTGGATTGGTCATTCACTTGGTGGTTACATTGTTTATGCAGCAACAGATCGTTATAGCCAGCACCTAACTAGTGCTGCTGCCGTATACTCCACGCCTGAGGCAGATGACTCTGTCACTAAAAGACAAAGGGCAATCTCCATTCAAAAAATACAAAAGAATGGGATTGCAGCCTTTTCCGAAGAACGCATTCCCTCATACTTTGCTGATGACGCGAATCCTGAGGATGTTCGTTTCGCTACTGAATTGGCAAAAGAGACATCTGTAGGAGGTGCTATTCGTGCAATTGGAGCAATGCGTGATCGCCCTGATCAAACCGAGGTACTGAGTGGTGTACAATTACCGTTCTTTATCTTGCGTGGAACAAAAGACCAATGGGACGGCAATTTTCACATAGCGAAGCCGTCCAAGTTTGTTAGGTTTGCTGAAACCAACACCTCACATATGGGTATGTTAGATAATCCAACTGAATTTATAGAAGTGCTACAAGAGTTTTTAAAAGGAACGTAACTGTGCTGTTACTAGTTATGTTCCTTTTTCCATTTCAACTAGTTACCTCACTCCCGTTCCCCTAAAGATATAGCTCCATTCTTTTTTATTTCTTGTTGTATAATAGAGGAAAACTTAAGTATTAGAGGTAAGAAAAGGAGGCGCTATGCCAGTCTATAACAAGCTTGTCAGAGATCGAATTCCCGAGATTATAGCGAAATCTGGCAAAATTTTCGAAACTAGAATTCTAGCAGACCAAGAGTTCATGAAGGAATTAAAAATGAAGGCTCAAGAGGAATTTAATGAGTATCTTGAAACGGATTCCGACAAAGATGCGGTCGAAGAGCTTTCAGATTTACTAGAAGTCGTATACGCACTAGCAAAAGTTCACGGAGCATCCGTGGAATTACTAGAAAAAGCTCGTAAGCAAAAAGCAGATGCAAGAGGTGCATTTGAGGAAAAAGTATTTTTAGTAAAAGTAGAAGATTAGTAGAGGGGATTAGAGAAATGACAACAAAATGGGCGAGAGTACTTGAGATTGTTTGTGATAAATACTTTACAGCGAATACATCAATTGAATGGATTTTAGTCGGATCAGCAGGCTCTGTTCTGCAAGGTTGTGAGATGGAACCAGGGGATATTGATATTTATGTGAGGGATGCAAATGGGGTTGCTCAATTTGCAGAATTACTTAAAGAATACGCATTGCCAACCAAATGTGAGAGTCGCCAAAGTCACGAGTGGTTCTCATCCGTGGAGGAACCAGTTTTTTCGGAAACATTCCCTTTTGGATTTGCATGGTCTAAAGCCAGATTCAAAATTGATGGTTTTGAAGTGGAAGTGGTCCATATTTCAGATTCTGCTGGTATTCCAGACAACCAAACTGGTGACGGCATTTGGGAAGGTGGCCAATATATATGGGAGCTTGCGAAACAGGTGAAAGTGGGCGAGTATTCAATCCCAACTGTTCCTCTTGAAATCCAATTAGAGTCCAACCTAAGAAGAAAAAGACAAGATCGTGCGGATGCCATACTAAAAAAACTAAAGAATGATGGGTTTGATGCTGAACTTTTAGGTAAGTCACTTTCCAAACAGCATTTGTCTAAATTTTATGAATCTGTCAAGTAACCTCTAAATGTAGTCTCTTTTGTAAATAAAAATCATGCCTGTTTTAGGAGTTTTATCTACAGTACAAAAGTTGGTATCCAAATTATAGGGGGAACAACTATGAGTCAGATCAAACAGGAATATGTTCATTGCTTAAAAAGACTTGCTGAACAGATTACGGATGAGAATATTAGTAGCTATTGGGCAGGGTTTCATATCTACCCATTTGCAATCTACGATGATGAATGGGTATATGTTGCGAGCCATCCAGAGCTACCAGAAGACTTCACAGAAATTGATCATCAACTATCTGTTGGTCCAAGGACGAATCATTTCATTGGGAACACTGCCATTGAATTTGCTGGAGAGAAAATGGGGATTTGGAAGGTTGATTTGGAGCAAGTAAAGGATTTTGACAAGCTTTATGCTGGGATGGTTCATGAGTTGTTTCATGTCTATCAACAGGAATTCGGTGAAAAACGGTTTGCCAATGAACTTTTATTTATCCAATATCCTTTCACTGAGTCAAACATCGCCCATCGTTTAATGGAACGGGAGTCATTATATAGAGCAGTGCTGGAAGATGATCCGATAAAAAAGCACGCGTATGTGAAGGACTTTATTTTACATAGAGAAACTAGGCGGAATGAAATTGAGACTTTCCTAGATTATGAACTGGCAATAGAGACCATTGAAGGAACGGCAACCTATGTGGAACTTCAGGCATGCGTGGATCAGAAAGCGTTACAAAGAGAATCAATCATTTCACATTATGGAAAGAATCTTCAAGAACATCAAGAAATGTTAGCAAAATTCAGAGCCAGCTGTTATTATTCTGGCCAATTTATAGGTTTGCTTTTAGATCATTATGAACCAGGATGGCAATTAGAATTTATGAATGCACCGGATTACCTTTATGACTTTTTTATTAAAAAGGTAGATGCTCAGATAGAAAATGAGGTAGAACTAACTTCCCAACATATAGAGTTATCCAAGCAATTGGTGCAGGAATATTCACAGAAACAGAAAGAAGAATTAGCAGGTTTTTTTCAAACTAACAAAAACATCGTTACGATAAAAGGACACATGAAATTAACAGGATTCGATCCAATGAACATCATCTCTGAGGGGGAAAAGCTTTTACATAAGCATGTGATAAAAATACAAACTCAATCAGATGAATATGTAATCTTTGGACCTGTACTTGCTCAACATACAACAGACCTTTGGGAAATTGACACTATATCCTTTTACGTAGAATATCCAGTTGATATGAACGGAGATTCCCTCAAGGTTGAGAAGGTGGGAGAATGGAAAGGAACTTGGGTCGATAGTGTTTTTTATTTAAAAACTTAAACCTATGGATGCCATATCTCATCTAAACCAATACTAGTGTAAAAGGAGGATGAGGATGGCTTCCATTATGATACAAGCAAAAGGGTTCGGATTTGAAATTCTTTCAGGAAAAAATGAGCACATGGACGGTCGTTATATTCGGATTGAATTTGAAGATGGTTACCAGCATCAGCTGGCAGATCAATATGGCTGGAGTCAGGACATGGCAGAAGAGAAAGTGGATGAAGTGATTGAAAACAAACTAAAGGAGCATGGGTTTAAAGAAGCGGTTATATGGGAGGACCGTGAAGTGTTTTTAATAGGAGCCCCTTCCGTTTCGGTGGATGATGTGGCTACGGTCTTGCTTTCATTGTTCCCGGGGGCTGAAGTTGAGGAAAGGCATTCAGGAAGCTTTTTGTCCTCTGTTTTTCAAAAGTTTAAAAGATAACTCATAAGAGTCTAAGATTTCTTCTTCATAAGTCTTAGGCTTTTTTATATGGAAAAAGAATAATAATGTACTTCGTTTCAAAAAATAGATGGAGGGTTTATTAGGAAATAGGAGGAATTTTTATGAACACCACACATCTTTCAGCTTCTGAAAAAGCCTATCTATGGACAAATTATGTGGTGGATAGTATGGCAATCTGTTGTATTCAATATTTTATCGAAACTAGTGAAGATGAGGACATTAAGAAAGTCTTAGAATATGCTCTAGGACTGTCTCAAATACATACTAAAAAAGTGGCCGAAATATTTTCAGAAGAGGACCATCCGATCCCAATTGGTTTCACCAGTGAGGATGTAAATCTGAATGCACCCAAGCTATTTGCTGATGAATTTATTCTGTTATATGTTCATCAGCTGGCTAATTTAGGATTGACCTTTTACTCTAAAGCTTTGGGCATGGTAGCACGTGAGGATGTCCATGCTTTTTATAAAGAATGTTTAGGCTCTTCCTCCGAGTTGAATTCACGAACTAAAGAGCTCTTACTTAATAAAGGATTGTATGTCAGACCCCCTTATATTCCAGATCGTGAAGAACCTGAAATGATCCAATACATAGGGTTCTTAAAGGGATTTTTAGGAGAAAAGCGACCTTTAACTTCTTTAGAAATCGCAAACCTATTTTTTAACGTACAAACAGTTGAGGTTGTAAAGACATTACTAATTGGTTTTGCACAGGTTACTGAAACGAAAGACGTAAGAGATTTTTTAACACGGGGTAAAGAACTCGGTACAAAAGTGTTACAACAGCTACGGTCAGTTCTAGAAGATGCAGATTTAGGAAGTTCATCACCATGGTATACGTATGTGTCGGACTCTAAAATATCACCGTTTTCTGACAAACTGATTATGTTTCATGGAGCCATTCTAAACGGTGCTGGAATTGAACAATACGGCTTCAGTTTAGCTACGATTATGCGTCGCGATATCGGAGCAAAATACGCACAGCTGATAACGGAAATGATGACATATGCAGATGATGGAATGAATTTGATGATAAAAAATGGTTGGATGGAACAACCTCCAATGGCTGTAAAAAGAACTAAACAGTAATAAACCACTTGAAAAATGCTGTAAAGTTTAAACATCCCAACGGCTGTCAGTTACAATGCGACCAATTCGTTCTTGAAAGAGGGTTCAAAGATGAAAGATAAAACAAAATTATCATTTAATGTATCCGAAATGTCTAGCTTATGGACGCAATATATAAATGACTCGGTCATAATCTGTACTTGTGGGTATTTTCTAGAGAAGGTTGAGGATGAAGAAATACAGCCGATTATCGAGAAAGTTTTTCGGATTGCTAAACAAAATCTCACTTTCCTAAAGGATCTATTTCAAAAAGAAGGATTTCCAGTCCCACAAGGGTTTACGGAAGAGGATGTGAACTATAACGCACCTAGACTGTTTTCAGATACGTTTGCCCTCACGTATATCAAGAACTTATCTATGCTTTCCTTGCTTGCAAATGCAACAGCTTTAGGTTTGGTTACTAGACCGGATGTGGTCGCTTTTCACGAAAACATGCTAAAAGAAGCAGTGAGTGTTCATTCTGAAACGAGAGAGCTACTACTAAAGCAAGGTACATATGTCAAACCACCGTATATTCCAATCCCTGATAAAGTTGGATTTGTAACGAAACAAAATTTCTTAGATGGGTTAGTTGGAAAAAAGAGACCTTTGACTAGCATTGAGATTAGTCATTTGTATTTTAATGTTCAAACGAATGCTTTTGGAAAAGCCATGATTATTGGTCTTGCCCAAACGTCGCAGGATCAAAGGGTCAAAAAGTTGTTACTTCGTGGAAAGGACATTTCTCAGAAGCACCTGGAACTTTTCAGAGATATCTTACAAGGGGAAAACCTTCCTGCTCCAAGTGGGTGGGATGCCACAGTAATGGATAGTACGACACAGGTTTTTTCAGATAAACTCACATTGTTTCATGTTGGAGCCATGATTGCAGCAGGGGTTGGAAATTACGGAACGGCAATGGCAGCAAGCCCGAGAAAGGATATCGCATTAAAATATGCCTCTCTCATTCCGGAAATCTCAACCTATGCGGAGGAGATTGCAGAGTTCCTAATTGATAAGGGATGGATGGAAGAACCGCCAATGTCATGTAATCGGGATGAATTAATAAAAGAAGGAAAAAAAGAATAAATATCGTTGATACTATCGGTGTCTCGCCAAAAATGGCGAGATTTTTTTTCCTATTTTCAGAAAAAAGATTGCATTAAACTGGAAAATGGAATATAGTACATTACAACAGTAACGCACTAGTTCAGAGGGACGAGGGGACAGGTTTTCTGTCCCACTTAAGGACGGTGGGACAGTAAACCTGTCCCTGTGTCCCAGTTAAAGGAGGTGCTTTCATGATTATTAATTCGGATGGTACGAAGCCAATTTATGTGCAGATTGCGGAGTGGTTGGAGACGGAGATTTTGAATGAGCATATTAAAAGCGATGAGAAGATGTATTCTCAGTATCAGCTTGCGGAGATGTTTAATATCAATCCAGCTACGGCCGCAAAGGGTTTGAACATATTGGCCGATGGAGACATTCTGTATAAAAAACGTGGGTTAGGCATGTTTGTGACACCACATGCACGAGACGTCATATTATCGCGACGAAAAAATCAGATCTTAAAACTGCTCGTTCGTGACCTGGTTATGGAAGCAGAAAGGCTGAAGGTTAGTAAAGAAGAATTGATTGAAATGATTCGTTTTGAAGGGAAAGAGGGGGATGGAGAATGAATGTAATCAGTTGTAAGGGGCTAACGAAGCAATATGGATTGAAGCGAGCTCTTCACGATGTAAGTTTTACGATCACAGAAAATAAGATTACAGGTCTCATCGGTCGAAATGGGGCCGGGAAGACGACTTTGTTACAAATTTTAGCGGGGCACATTCACCACAGTTCCGGGGAAGTTAACGTTTTTGGTGAAAATCCTTTTAATAGCTTAAAAGTATCTACAAATATGATTTTTATTGATGATTCTATGAATCTTCCACCTTCGCTTAGCTTGATAGAAATTTTAGAGACGGCAAGAAGCTTTTACCCAAACTGGGATATGGAGCTGGCCGAAAGACTGCTTGATTACTTTTCTTTCTCTCCAGACATGAGTCACAGTGGGCTTTCAAAGGGGATGAGAAGTACGTTCAATATGATTCTGGGATTAGCAGCACGTTGTCCGCTTACCATCTTTGACGAACCGACAACTGGCATGGATTCTTCCGTTCGAAAGGATTTTTACCGTGCCCTGCTCAAGGATTTTATTGAACATCCAAGGACCATTATTCTATCGAGTCATTTGTTAGGGGAAGTTGAGAATCTCCTTGAAGACATTCTGCTCATAAAAGAAGGGGAAAAGGTGTTCCACATGGCAGTTCCGGAATTGAAGGAATTTGCAATAGGAATCAGAGGGAGCGATGAGCTAGTGACCAAATGGACGAAAAACAAAAACGTGTTGTCCCGACAAAAAATCAGTGACCATGTATCCTATGTGGTTATAGAAAATGACCTAACTGACTCTGATACACAAGAAATGCGCAGGTTAGGACTCAACCTGTCTGCTGTAGAACTTGATGATTTATGTAGCTATCTCACAAGTAAAACGAAAGGGGGCATAGATGATGTATTTAACAGAAACTAGAAGTTTCGATGTTATAAAAGCCCAGTATCGGTATAAGTTAAAAGCTTATATGGGATCGTTTACTTCTCTTATTTTGGTACAGTTACTAGCTATGTTGTTTTCAATTGGTGGCAGCAGTCAGATGGGTGGTTCCAGTTCAACCGGAATCTCTTACGATATAAGTGTTTACTCTGGTAATCTTGTTTTAGCTTTCACATTCATGTGGATTTTCATCACAGCTATTACGGTTACCACCAAGCCGTACCGTTACGATGATTTTGCCTTTATTTCGAATAGACAAACCAGTAATCTGTCCAATATTTTATTCCTAGTAACGGCTAGCTTTATTGGCGGGGCATCAGCCGTTTTGTCAGGCTACCTTTTAAAAGTAATAATGCTTTTTTACTACGGAAGTGAGAACATCATTCAATCGTACAATTCTACACCCTTTGATGTCATAGGAGGGATTGTTGGAGCCTCCTTTTACCTTATTTTAATTGGAAGTTTAGGCTACCTAGTGGGTATGCTGACACAGCTACACAGTCTATTTAAATGGGTCCTTCCTGCTTTATTTCTTGGATTCCTTTTCCTTGGAGATCGGATCAATGGATTTGAGGGAGTAATTGAATTCATTAACCGTGTATTTGTATCTGAAGAAATGCTTCTCGTATTTATATTAAAAGTCATTTTGTTCTCTGGTTGTTTGTTTCTAGTTACCATGTGGATGACAAATAGAATGGAGGTAAGAAAATGAATATACTCGCTTTAATACCTCTTCTCATAATCATTATTATATTGGTTGGATTTAATTCTATTAACAAGAAACCACAGGCAAAACCAAAATATGTGAAAAGAAGAAAAAAGAATTTACTAGTCAGTGGATACGCTGCTCTTTTAGTTGTGGCCTTTGTTGCTTATCATTTTCTTCCACTAGATCGTTCAGATTTAAAAGAAATGGAAGATGACAGTCAAATTCGTGAGATGGATAAAGTATACGGCCAATTTTACAAGTCTTTACATCAAGGTAAAATCAATGAAATGAAAGATAAACATCCATATGAAAAGTGGGAATTTAACGTGGATGACCCTACCATTGGCTTCAGAAGTAACAACATGGAAGCCTACGTAAATATTTTTATTGAAAAGAGTGCCGAGCTTGAAGGGAAGATGGAGGTAATCTATTTTAAAACACCTACAATCATTAACGGAATAGACTTTACCGATAAAATTAAAGGATACCAAATGGATTACTTAGATGGTGAGTTGCTTGTTAAAGTACCCCATTCCAATGAATTGAAGCTAGCTAAATTCGGTAATGAATTTACTATCGAACAATTCTCAGGTGGAATCAGTTCGAGGTTCGGAACGCCAGAACAGAGAGTCATGGGTGATCATTTAATCTATGTGAAATTACCACAAGATGTACAAATAATGAAGAATGATGGGAACTTTACCATTCAAGAAGTGAAACAGAAGTAAGGGGTAAAAGAGTTTGTTATACTATTAAATAGGAAAAGTTTGGTTGCTGTAGCCGTTTTGATTTTCTAAAAGCGGGTTGCAGCACCTTTTTTTACAATTATGTGAAGGGAGGCCCATCTTGGATACAATCTTCATATTCGCATCAATCATTTTAGTGGCTTCCATCTTACAAACGAGTACCGGCTTCGGTTTTCCATCATGGCCACACCCTTTTTATTGATGATTTTTATCCCACAGGAAGCCATTCAAATAAATATTGTATTATCTTTGTTCATTTCGATACTTCTCATTCGCAAAATTAAGAATGACATTGATTTTTCAGTCCTTAAAAGATTTATTATTGGGAGCATGGTAGGGGTACCCTTTGGTGTTTTATTATATTTTTCAATCAATCTTAGTACATTCAAATTAGTGGTTAGTCTCATTTTATTGAGTCTAACGCTCTTGTTAATGTTCCAAGTAAGAGTTAAAGCTACACCTGGTAGAGATTTTATAGTCGGAGGGATTTCAGGACTGCTCACATCTAGCATAGGTATGCCCGGGCCACCACTTTTATTATATTTTACGGGGACAGATACGAATAAAGGGAAGGTCCGCTCCACTACGTTGGCTTTTTATCTTTTTATTTATCTGGTGAGTCTAGTGACACAAATCATCACGACCGGTACAACAAATACGGTATGGATTTCAAGTACATACGTGCTGCCTGTTGTTTTACTCGGTTTACTGGTTGGCCAAGTCCTATATAAATGGTTAAACCAGCGGTTTTTTCGCTTATTTACTTACATACTCTTGGGGAGTACAGGGATGTATCTTTTGGTTGATAGTTTGATCTCGCTTTGACTTTTACTGGAAACCTTTTACCATTTGAAACGTAGGTAAGCTAGGGGGGATTGGATGGATTATCAATTTAGGGAACTTTTCGTGTATTTAGCCATATTGTTTATACCCTATATTATTGCTGACATTTTGTTGCGGAAAAAAACAGGGGTTAAAATGAGATGGGTACAAAACAACTTTAAAGACCGAAATCGGTTCTTTTTAACAGTTGACGTGATTGTGATGGTTTTTTCTTTACTCGCAACTGTTAACTTGACTATTAAGTATCCAGGTACACCGCCATTTATGATTATTATATTTTTTCTCGTATCATCTCTGCTACAAGGGTTGGAGCAATGGCTTTATAAACGAGAAAAGCAAGAGCATTTACACACTTGGTTGGCTTCGGGGGTGATTTTTGCTTCGCTTGTGGCTATGGGGGTTGTGTTTTTATAAAATGTGATATAAGAAATGCAAAGGTCATCTGAGAAAATTAGAGAAGAAGGAGCGAGAATTTGAAACAGTTGGACGTACTTGAACAATTATTCGAAGCAAACCGCAACGAGGAAAATGCGGTACAGATGGAAAAATATTTGAAGGACCACTTTCCGTTCTTCGGGATCAAAACACCATTGAGAAGAGAGTTAACCAAACAGTTTTTTCGCGAAACGGGAATTTTAAAGGAGCCTTTTCAACATGAATTCGTTCTGGAATTGTGGGGAAAGAATGAGCGAGAATTTCAGGCTGTTGCCCTGGACTATATAAGTTACTATAAGAAAAAATTGGGTAAAGCGGACCTGTCTTTAATGGAGACATTGATTACAACGAAGTCCTGGTGGGATACTATCGACATGCTAGCGCAGCATGGGGTGGGTAAAATTGCAATGGACTCACCGGAAGTTATTCCTGAAACCATTGAAGGCTGGGCTTATGGTGAAAGCATGTGGTTGCGCCGGACAGCGATTCTTTTTCAGTTGAAGTATAAGGAAAAGACGGATGAGAATTTGTTATATCGATACATAGTTGAAAATGCAGGGAGCAAGGAGTTCTTTATTCAAAAAGCGATTGGTTGGGCGTTGCGGGAGTATTCGAAAACGAACGCGGCGTCTGTGAGTAAATTTATAGAAGAGAATTCGCTTCCTAACTTGAGTGTTCGGGAAGGGAGTAAATATTTGGGGAAGTAGGTCTGTGGAGTAGCTGCTTTTTTTGTTTAGAGTCGGAGGGGGAAACTTGGGTGGTGTGGATGTGAAGAGTTGGAAGAATCCAATATTGTTGATTTCTGGGGTCGGGATATCTTATTTGGGGAATTGGATTTATTTGATAGCCCTGAATATAGCCGTTTTGAATTTGACAGGTTCGGCTGCAGCGATTGCAGGGTTGTTTATCATTCGACCGATTGCTACTTTAATTACAAATTTTTGGTCTGGTAGTGTCATTGATCGAGTGAATAAGAGAAGGTTATTGATATTTATAGATTTGATCCGGGGTCTCTTAGTTTTTCTGATTCCTTTTATGGAATCTATTTGGAAGATTTACTTTATCCTGTTACTGATCAATATGGTTGGGTCATTTTTTGGACCTGCCTCTAATGTATACATAACAAAATTGATTCCACCGGAGAATCGAAAACGATTTAATTCGATTATGAGTATGACTAGTTCGGGTGCTTTCCTCTTGGGACCAGCTATTGCAGGAACCCTTATCATGTTCGTGGATACTGACTTGTGTATTTTTATCAACGCCGTTACTTTTATTGTTTGTGCCTTTTTCATATATCTACTTCCAAATGTTGATGAAGAGAAAAAAGCTGTCCGGGAAAAAATTAGTTTTCAAACACTCGTTGCTGATTGGCAGGTAGTTAGAGAATTCATTATTAAAGCGAAGTTTTTCATCATGGTGTATTTATTGTTCCAAACGGCTACTTTAATTGGCTTTGCTCTAGATTCACAAGAGGTAACGTTTATTAAGCAGGTTTTAGATTTATCCGATCAGAAATACGGATTGATTGTTAGTATTACAGGGGTTGGGGCAATTCTTGGAGCATTTGTTGCGGCACTTATTGCTAAGAAAGTCCCTTTAAAATTGTACGTGGGAGCTGGAATGTTTCTGACATCCATCGGATATATATTATTCTATTCCTCCTTTAATTTTCTCACAGCTACTCTAGCCTTTGTCTTTCTAGGCTTTTTTATGGCATTCGCTAACGCTGGATACGCTACATTTTTTCAGACACAAGTTCCTGAAGCCATCATGGGCCGGTTTGGAAGTTTAGCAGATATGGTTCAGGGAATAATTCAAATTGTACTTACACTTATTTTAGGATTTTTTGCCGAAGTCTTTTCTTTACAGCTGATCTGTATTTTATTTTCCATAGTCAGTATTCTTTTTGCACTAAGTCTATTACTATATATCCTTCTGCCTTCAAACGCGGTCTATTTTCATGAAAGCTCAGGAGAAGGTGTAGAAGGCTAAAGGGATTGGGTAAACTTGGAAAAATTATGATATAGTGGAGGAAAGAAATGAAAACGGTAAAAGAGGGGACTTTATGTTTTTTATCTTGCTAACTACTAGCTTAATTTTATCGATAACAGGTGGCGTTTTACTAGGTAAAGGGGAGCAGCCCATTGGGATTGGATTGTTAGTATCTGGTGTTCTACTATTCTTTATTTCTGCTTATTATTATCACCGTAAGAAAAAAGGGCGGAAGAGCGACTGTTTGCCAGATTGCTATATCTTTGATTGTGATGATCCGTTTGATTGTGATGGACCGGACTGTGGACCGAATTGTAACTAATATGTGGAAAGATATAATCAGTTTACAATTCATACCTTGTCATCGGAGAAAAGAACGGTCTCTTGTTATTGGGGATTTTCAGTTTCCTATATGCTATCGTTGTATGTTTATCTTGGTGGGATATTTATTACTGCCTTTGTTATTTTTACTGAACATTCCTTTATATTGTGGCATTTTTTTACAGTTTCCTATGCTGATTGATGGTTTTACTCAGGCTAAGAAATGGAGGCTCAGCAACAACCTTTTAAGAAGTATAACAGGTTTAATGGCTGGGTTTGGTCAATCGGTAATAATTAAAGCTGCAGTGAGTTTTTTAGTTGGATTCATTATTAGCTAAATGAGGTTGATGAAAAAGGACTGGGTCACTAGTGCTTTTTTATTGTTTAAAGAATTATAAAATCGCCTATTGTAAATAAATTTAATTGTATGTGTCTCCGGCCAGCTCCAGCGCCTAGCCCCTCGAGGTCACAAGCCAATCCGTCATGAAGGTTAAAGAGCAACCTTCCTGCCGGCTCGTCTTGTGCTTGTCGGGGCTGTTCGAGGCGCTTGCGCATTTGTTTCTTTGAATTACGTAATTTTTGTTATAAACTTAATCCAACGTTTTATTTTGGAAAAGGTTGGTGTGTGAATGGCGTACCTATTATTAGTGGTCGGCTTTGCCTTGTTAATTAAAGGGGCTGACTTTTTTGTGGAAGGTTCATCTCGAATTGCTCGAACACTGCATGTTTCGCCGCTACTAATTGGATTAACGATTGTTGCGTTTGGTACGAGTGCTCCAGAGGCTACGGTTAGTATTGTGGCAGCCTTAGAAGGAAGTGCTGGGGTGGCTGTTGGTAACGTGGTAGGGAGTAATATATTTAACATTACACTAGTGGTCGGATTAACAGCTATTCTTAACCCACTTAAGGTCGAAAACGAAACGATTCGAAAGGAAATTCCATTTACATTGTTGGCAAGTATCGCCTTACTCGTACTGGTTAGTGACATTGCTCTCCAAGGATTGAGCGGTAATGTCATAACTCGAAGTGATGGATTTATCTTTTTACTGTTCTTTCTCATCTTCCTTTATTACATATTTGAAGTGGCCATGAACAATCGCGACAAAGCGAAAGAAGAGAGTGTTCCTAGTGAACGGCCATCTTGGGGTAAAAATATAGCACTAACTGTCGGAGGTTTGCTGGCCATCATCTTAGGTGGACATTTTGTAGTGGACAGCGCAACTGAAATCGCGATTTCTTTTGGTATGAGTGAAACTCTAGTGGGGCTAACAATTGTTGCTATCGGAACGTCACTTCCTGAGCTGGTTACGTCTATAACAGCATCTATTAAAAAGGAAAGTGAAATTGCACTTGGGAACATCGTAGGAAGTAATATCTTTAATATCTTATTTGTGCTTGGGACAGCATCTTCGATTTCCCCACTTGGTGTCGAAGGGAAAATTGTCGTAGACATCATGCTGCTCATCCTTCTAACGATACTTCTCTTGATCTTCTCTAGAACAAAATACACGATAGGGAAGATAGAAGGACTCATCCTTGCTAGTGCCTATGTGTTGTACATGATCTATATCATAATGAGGAATTAAAATTTCTAATGAAAAGCTGCTTCTGCTTGAAAAGGGACCAGGGCAGCTTTTTCATTTGAGAAATCAACTTCTCGAAAATATTCTGCAGTGCTTGATTCCTAACTAGCTACCATAATAATATTATGTTAACTGCTAAGTAGTAATAAAGGATTTTACAAATTTACTGTCGAATAATCATTCCTAGGTATATATACATGGTGATGTTCCACTTTACATATATTGATTTAGGTCTTTTTAGCTATTCGAGTTATTTTAAGGGGGATGGGGATGAAGATAGAGGAAGCGAAGTTAAAAATTGAAACTAAAATGAAGGGATTGGTGGAGGCTGACCCACATATAAAGAATGCATATCTATTGGTTCATTCAGATAATAGAAAGATTCATTGGAATATGGCTTATGGACAGACTGGAAATTTCAAATCAACACCTGAACAACCTTACCATACTGCAAGTATTGCAAAAAGCTTTACTTCTATCTTAATCGCGATACTAGAGAGGGAAGGAAAGGTTCGCTATGATGATCCCATATCGAAGTATCTTCCAGAAAGTATTGTAAAAGATCTTCATCTTTTTAAAGGAACAGACTATTCGAATGAAATACGTGTTGAACATTTAGTGAGTAATCGTTCTGGCTTGCCTGACTTTTATGAAGACAAACCAAAAGAAGGACCAACATTTCAAGATATGTTACTAAATGAACCAGATAAAGCGTGGACCCCTCATGAAACAATCCAATGGTCTAAGGAAAAACTGACTCCAAAGTTTGTGCCAGGCAAGAAAGTACACTATACGAACACAGGTTTCAACTTGCTAGGACTCATCATTGAGAAAGTCACTACCAAGGCCTATCATGAAGTCCTTCATGAGTACATATTTAACCCACTGAAAATGAAAGAATCGTACCTACTTAGTTATTCAAAGCCTGCATACCGAAGTGATCATCCTATTGCAACAGTTAATCTAAAATCGCAGGATATCCTAGTAGAAGAACACCGTAGTTTAATGAGTAACTTTGCAGGTGGGCAAACGGCCAGTACGTCAGAAGATTTACTAATCTTTATGAAAGCGCTTGTTAACAATCAACTCATACCTCAGAACTCACTTGATAAAATGATGGATTGGAAAAAGTTATGGGTGGGTGTTGATTATGGGTATGGCCTGATGAGAGTTCGTATGTTTCCAAAAAAATATAATGTATGGGGGCATCTAGGCTCAATTGGTTCTTTCATGCTCTATAATCCAACGCTGGATGTCTATATCATAGGTAATTTTAATAAATCTGGTTACTTAACAAAAAGTATGAGATTCATATATAACATTCTTCAAACCATTGATAAGATAAAAGAATAGTTTTGACTAGCACCACTTCTCACACTCTTGAGAAGTGGTTTTTATATGAATTCCTTCGATAAATAAAATATTTTTTCGTATAAGGTGTTGTTTATATGACATAAAATTTTATATAATCGAAGTATCTATTACGGAATATTTTATTTTTTTGATATTTTTCGTAAGCGCTTTCTATGTTTAAGAGTTTGGAGGAGAGTAGACATGGGTTCTTTAGAAGTGAAAATCGATCAATTATTTGACTCCTATTTAAATAAATCTTTTTTTACTGGTGGAGTTTGTTCGGTTCATTGGAAAGGAGAGCAACTCTTACAAAAGGCATATGGGAAGAGAAGTTCGATTACAAATGAACATGTTACGACAGATACCATTTTTGATTTAGCTAGCGTTACAAAGATTTTTACAGCTACGATTCTATTAAAAATGGTTACCGAAGGAAAGGTAACATTAGGAACAACTCTTAAGGATTGTTTACCTGAAGTGAGGGGTAATAAAATTCTTGAACCGATTTCAGTTCAACAACTTTTGACTCATTCATCCGGACTTACGGCTTGGTATCCTTTTTACACACATGTTCCGCAAGCTGACCTTTTAACTATTCTGGATTCAATTGAACTGAAGCATCAAGAGAATAAAGAAGTCGTCTATAGCGATTTAAATTATATTCTTTTAGGGGAAATCATCAAGCGGTATTTCAACATGAGTCTACAAGAAGTAATTAAGCAGGAACTCATAACTACACTCAGTCTTAACACTTTAACTTATGGCCCACTCCATTCCGAAAATGTAGCAGCTACTGAGTTTGGTAATCAAATAGAAATGGACATGTGCCGTACTAGAAACAAAGAATTCAACCATTGGCGTCCTACTAATCAACCCATTATAGGTGAAGTGAATGATGGAAATACCTACTATTACTTTAAAGGGCAATCCGGACACGCCGGACTATTTGGTACAGCAAATGATTTGGATCAATTATTACAACTTTACTTGAAAGGGGGAATGGCCAAAGGGGAGAAACTTATAGATGTGGCCTTAATCAATCAATCCTTACATAACATCGCAGAAAATAGAGGACTGGGCTGGCACAGCTCTGATCCATTCCCTGTAGGCTTTGGTCACACTGGTTTTACAGGAACTTCTATATGGATTGTTCCGGAAAAAGACCTACAGGTTGTGCTGCTTACAAATAGGTTACATGTTAATCAACCTGTCAACATTAACCCATTTAGAAAAGAGCTTCACGAAGAGATTTTATCTTATATTTCAGGAATACAAAGGGAGGATATTTAAACATGATGAAAAAAGGTTTTCTTTTCACTATCATGATCATCTCCTTGTCAGTTATCCTAATCGCTTGTTCAGGTACAAATGAAGAAGGAAAGTCTGATAACGGTGATGATGATAACAAACAAGTAGAACAAGTATTAAAAATCGCGAATGACCAAGAGCCAGCAGGTTTAGACCCGCATAAAACACCTGCTCATTCTTCGGTAAGAATTTATTCTCAAGTATACAGTGGATTAGTAGAGTTTGATAAAGACATGAACATTGTGGGAGATTTAGCAGTAGATTGGAATCAACCAGATGATCAAACTTACGTGTTTAACCTTCACGAAGGTGTAAAATTCCACAATGGCCGTGAAATGAAGGCGGAGGATGTCAAGTATAGCTTCGAGCGTATTTTAGCTGAAGAAACGGCATCTCACATTGCCTCTTATTTTTCAAATGTAGAAAGCATTGAGGTATTAGGGGATTACCAAATTCAATTCAAGCTTAAGTCAACGGACGCTACATTCTTATCTAACTTAACAAACGCAAGTGCTGTAGTTGTTGCAAAAGAAGTTGTAGAAGAACATGGAGATTTACAGCAAGAAGCTATTGGTACGGGTCCATTTAAGTTTGTTGAGTGGGTTCCAGATAATAGAGTGGTGTTAGAGAAAAACGAAGAATACTACAAAGAAGGTCTACCAAAATTAGACGAAGTAATCTATTACACAATGAAGGATGAAGCAGCTCGTCTATCAGCAATCCGTACCGGTGAAGTTGATCTAACTACTCTTACTGCACAATCTGCTTCTTTATTAGAAAATCAAGAAAAAATTGATATTAAGAGCTACCAATCTCTTGAATATAGTTACGTAGGATTTAATGTAAACTCAGAGATCTTGAAAGATGAAAAAGTACGTCAAGCTCTGAGCTTAGCAACAGATCGCCAAAGTATTGCCGATATCGTTTGGAACGGTGATGCTGTTATTTCTGGTCCAGTAGCACCATCTATGGGAGACTGGTCCATTGATGTAGAAAGCCATGAGCTTTACTCAAAAAATCTTGAAAAAGCAAAAGAATTGCTAGCAGAAGCTGGCTACCCAGATGGTTTTGAAATTACAATTACGACAGCCTCCACGTATGCCGACATGGTTGATACTGCTCAAATTTTACAACAGCAATGGAAAGAAATTGGTGTAGAAGCGACAATCAAGCAAATCGAGTGGGGCGAGTATATCGATACTTGGTTAAATACTTCTGCGGATATTTTAATTGGACGTAATGGTTCTGGTACGGATCCAGATCGTGCTTTAAATTACTTCTTCCATTCTACTGGTTCAGCTAACGTATGGGGATTTGCGGATAGTGACTATGATGCTTTAGTAGAAACAGGTAAAACAACTGTAGATTTAGAAGAGCGTAAAACGATTTATACAGAAGCACAAGAAAAATTACTTGAATTATCACCGAACCTATTCTTAGTTTCTCCTATGAAATATGTTGCGGTTAGAGATTCTGTAGAAGGATTTACTCCATACCCTCATAACGGAGAGTATATCTTAGACGTAACTAAAAAATAACAAAAGTAGAGGCTGCTTTTTAGCAGCCTCAAACATTTATTAAGGGTGAGCGTGATGTATGCGTATATACTGAGAAGATTATTGATGTTAATTCCGGTTTTATTTGGAGTGTCCATTGTTATCTTTTTCACGTTAAGAATTATTCCTGGAGACGTTGCCCTGACCATTTTAGGGACAGATGCAACTCCTCAAGCATTGGCCCAATTAAGAAAGGACTTTGGCTTGGACCAACCCATTTATGTTCAATACATTAATTGGATGGGAGGAGTCTTAACGGGTGACTTTGGAGAATCCATGCGAACGGGGAAAGAAGTTTTACCAGATATTTTAAGTCGTTTTGCGATTACATTTGAACTAACGATTCTAGCAGCCTTCATCTCTTGGATTGTTGCTATTCCTTTAGGGATTATTGCTGGTATTAAAAGAAATTCAAAAACAGACTTTTCTGTTCGTATTATTTCTCTACTAGGTGTATCGGTTCCAAACTTCGCCTTAGCTACGATTATCATTCTACTACTAGCGCTATATTTTAACTATAGTCCACCAGTAGGATACGTCGGTTTCTTTGAGGATCCCATTCGAAATCTTCAAATCTTATTCTTACCAGCTCTTGTACTTGGAACATCAATGGCTGGAGCTGTCATGAGAATGACACGATCGTCTATTTTAGAGATTCTGAGACATGATTTCATCCGTACTATTCGTGCAAAAGGTGCAAGAGAGCGTGTCGTCATATTCAACCATGCCTTACGAAATGCGATGATTCCTATTTTAACAATTATCGGTATGCAAATCGGAGTTTTATTAGGTGGAACGGTTATTATTGAACAGATATTCTCGTTACCGGGGCTTGGACAGCTGGTATTAACAGGAATCAATCAACGTGATTTCACGGTTGTACAAGGGTCCGTTCTATTTATTGCATTTGTGTTCGTGCTAATCAATTTAATAGTTGACCTCTTATATTCTTATTTGGATCCAAGGATTACATACAAATAAGCAAACGAAAGTAAGGAAGTGTGATCTTCATGAGAGAGTTCTTTCAACGATTAATGGATGATAAAGTCGGGTTAATCGGTTTTATTGGGATCTTAATTGTCATTATCATCGCCATTTTCGCGCCGATTATCAGTCCATATAGACCTGATCAAATGTTTACAGACCATGTACTAGAAGGGCCAAGCGGAAAGTTTTTGTTTGGGACAGATGAACTTGGAAGAGATATTTTTACTCGAGTCGTTTATGGTGCACAGGTATCTTTAAAAGTAGGGCTTATAGCAGTAGGAATTGGTGCATCATTAGGATTACTTTTAGGTGTGATTAGTGGTTATTTTCAAGGGAAAGTCGACCAAATTATCATGCGAGTCATGGACGTATTTTTTGCTTTTCCTGATATTTTATTGGCCTTAACGATTGTCGCTGTGTTGGGCCCAAGCTTAACAAACACAATGATTGCCATTGGAATTGTATTTACCCCAGTATTTACTAGACTTGTACGGTCTGCCGTGTTGTCTGTAAAAGAAAACGAGTATTTGACAAATGCTGTAGCCATTGGGGTACACCCTTCAAAAATCATTATAAAACATATAACACCGAACATTATGGCACCTTTTATTGTTCAAATTACATTAGCTTTATCCGGTGCTATTTTAACGGAAGCAGCCCTTAGCTTTCTTGGCTTAGGTGTTCAACCCCCTGATCCCTCTTGGGGAGTTATGTTAAGTGATAGTCGAACCTATATGGAATTTGCACCATGGACGATTCTATTCCCAGTAGGTGCCACTGTATTCACGATTTTCTGTTTTAACTTATTAGGTGATAGTTTACGAGATTTACTAGATCCTAAATTAAGACAGTAATCTATCTTTCTTAAGGGGAGAGTAACTTGAGTTCTGTACTGAAAATAAAAGATTTATCCATAGATATAAAGAAAAAGAAGAGTAATGTAAATGTCGTTAAAGGCATTAACATTGAAATTGGAAAGAAAATGAAATATGGCATTGTTGGAGAATCTGGTAGTGGAAAAAGCTTAACTTCACTTGCGATTATGAACCTTCTTCCAGATGCGCTTCAAATTAGTGAGGGTAGCATTACTTTAAGAACTGAAAATGAAAAAGACCTTACAAAATTAAACAAAAGGCAGATGCAAAGTGTTCGAGGCAATGAAATCTCAATGATTTTCCAAGAACCAATGACAGCCTTAGATCCACTTTATACAATTGAGCACCAACTGCTAGAGGTGTTAAGGTTCCACACGAATTACAGTAAAAAAGAGATGCGGGAAATGGGACTAGATATGTTAGGCAAGGTAGGAATTTCTCGTCCAGCAGAGATTTTTAAAAGCTATCCCCATCAGCTTTCAGGTGGAATGAGGCAGCGTATCATGATTGCCATTGCCTTGATTTGTAAGCCAAAGCTATTGATTGCCGATGAACCAACCAGGGCATTAGATGTAACGATTCAAGCTCAAATTCTTGATTTAATGAATGAATTATCGGAAACACATGATACATCGATTCTGATGATCACTCATGATTTGGGTGTTATTTTGGAAACGTGTGAAAGAGTTGCGGTCATGTATGCTGGTCAAATTGTTGAGGAATCAACGGTTAAGGATCTATTCCAAAATCCAACTCACCCTTACACACAAGGATTATTAAAGTCCATTAAGTCGTTAGGGAATCGCAGAGAAACGTTGTATTCCATCCCTGGAAATGTACCTACGCCCATTCAATATCAAGAAATGGGTTGTCGATTTGTAACTAGATGTCCATTTGCGATGGAGAAATGTAAAACGCAGGAACCTTCTATGTATGCTGTTGGTGAGGGTCATACAAGTAAATGCTGGCTGCATGAGGAGGAGGGGAAGGACCATGAGTGAAAAAGCATACGTTTTGGAAGTTAATAACCTGAAAAAATACTTCCCGATAAAAGCAGGTCTCCTTAAGAAAACAGTTGGGCACGTAAAAGCTGTAGATGATATAAGCTTTAAAGTTCGGGAAACCGAAACGCTCTCACTCGTGGGAGAAAGTGGATGCGGAAAATCAACAACGGGTAGAACGATTCTTCGGTTATATGAATCTACTTCAGGGGAAGTCTTTTTTAAAGGCAAAAATATACTAGAGATTCCTAAGAGTCAGTTTCGGAAAATGAGAAGAGATATTCAAATGATTTTCCAGGATCCTTTTAGTTCCCTGAACCCCAGAATGACTGTAAAAGAACTGTTAATGGAGCCATTACTTACACATGGAATAGCTTCTAAAAAAGAAGCCTTTACATTAGCGGAAGAAATGATTGAAAAAGTGGGACTGTCTAAAGAACAACTAAGCCGATATCCACATGAGTTTAGTGGTGGCCAAAGACAACGAATCAGTATTGCAAGAGCCCTAATTGTAAAACCAAAGGTTGTTATTTTAGATGAAGCGGTTTCTGCACTAGATGTTTCGATTCAATCACAGATTCTTAACCTGCTCATAAAGTTACAAGAAGAATTTGAACTAACGTATATCTTTATTTCTCATGACCTAAATGTTGTGAAACACTTAAGTAATCGGGTTGGCGTAATGTTTTTAGGACAAATGATGGAACTTGCTGAGACTGATGTCTTGTATGATAACCCATTACATCCATACACGAAAGCTCTACTATCAGCGATTCCTTCTTTAGATCCAACAGAGAAAAAGGAACGGATTATCTTGGAAGGGGATGTACCGGATCCGTCTAACCCACCGACGGGTTGTCCATTCCGTTTAAGATGTCCACATGCTTTTGAGCGTTGTGCTTCCGAAAAACCAGCTTTTGTCGAAAGGGAAGACAATCACTGGGTTGCTTGTCATTTGTATGATGAAGAAAATTAGAGAAAAACCTTACTTCATTAACTAAAACAATGAAGTAAGGTTTCTTTATTTTGGAGTTGCAATAAGGATAAGCGAAAGTGGTTTTCCATTCAGAGGTTCAATGGGCTCATCACAATCTACTAGTTGAAGTCCGGCTTGGTGTATGTCTGTAATCCAGGTAGATAACGTTCTAAAGTACCAAGGCATATTTGCTTTATAGCCGTCACCCATTCCGTGAAAATCCTCAATTCTCCAGCCATTCTCATAACGTTCATTCTGGCTTTGGATAATTGTTGAAGGGTGGAGGGTTTGAATAACGACTACTCCTTGTTCATTCGTTACTTTTCTACAAGCTTGGAGTACAGGTTGAATATCTTCAGATAAAAGTGAAAAATTTAAAACGACCAAATCGAATTCAGTTCCAATTTTCTCTGGACACTCTGCAAATTGGTTGTAATTCAACCAGTGATATGTGCCTCCACCTAACTTCTTCGCTTCCTCAATCAAAGATTCACTGCCATCTATTCCAGTCACAGCAATCCCATGTTGTGATAATTCTCTAGCTAGCCATCCTTCGCCACACCCAATATCAAGCACAGTTTGAGGGTTTCGAGATAGTATAGTTTTGAGAATAGCAGGGTTTGTCACCGTAATTCTACTTTTTATCTTTTCTTGTCTAATGGATTCTGCCCAAGCTTTACTGTTGATTTGCCAGCTCGTTTCTAACTGTTTTTCGTATGAGTCCAAAAGGGAAACCTCCATAAACCGTATTTATATTAACTATACATGATACCAATTGGGAGAAGACCACTATTTTACAATAAACTCATACAAAAACGACTCTCCATTCCGATAAAACCGCGGATCATAAACCCCTAATTCCTTGTCGTCATTCACTATCACTACAAAAGGACTCCATTTGGTGAGAGTCTCTGCTTCTGGCTTTGCTGAAAAGAGTGGTTCTAAGTCCGCTTCTTCATCTGAAACAAGAGTCGTATGAACTTGAGGACCATTCCAAACATTTGCAAAAGCAAGATCTACTTCATGCCCATTTTTGCCAATCACCGTATAATGCCATGGAATAAAATCAGCTGAGAGCACAACTTTTTCATAATCATCTTTTACTCCATATAGAATATAAAATCCTTGTAAGTTCTGCACAACTAGGTGTAAGAGAATAGCCAGCCAAGCAAAACGAAAAATGCGTTGTGTCGCAAATTTGGAATAACGCTTCAGTAAAAAGGAAACAAGGAAAATCGTCCAAATAACAAAATCAATAATAGGTATGGTGCCGAGTGTAAGTCTCACTTCTGAAAAAGGCTCCAGATAACCTGTTCCCCAGGCGTTGAACACATCTGATGTATCATGAATAAAAACGGCTAGTACTCCGATGAAAAAGTACTTTTTATCCCAAATTTTAAATAGTAGGTAAACAGACAAGAATAGGAGTAATGCCCATACCGGGACCAATAACACTGAATGCGTAATACCACGGTGCCACATTTGATACAGACCTTCCTGATCCCAAAACTGTGACACGACATCAATATCAGGAATTAAACTTCCGGTAATGGACGTGAAGAGTAGTGCCTGTTTTTCTTTCTTGGTTTCTTCATTCGATTTAAATGATTGGTACAATCCGGTACCAAAGAGTGTATGCGTTAATAAGTCCAATGGTAGCCTCCTGAATTTGTGGGAATTTTTACATATAGAATACCCGAATGATGAAGTTGGTGGAAGAAATTTGCTCGGGACAATGGCTGATTTGGAGAAAATAGAGAATCCTTTGTCAGGCAGCCAATCCTGAGGAAAGCATTTCCCAACTAAGACCTTCTAACCATAGGTACTCCTGAAGCACTAAATTACCATATCTACCAATTAGTTACATAGAACCCTTTTTCTTTCAGAATATTCTTTGTTTTGGGTAAATAATGTATATTCAAGGAAAATAGTACAAGGGGTGTGAGAAAAAGGATGAATGTTACAAAGACAAAGAAGCTTTTCGTATTTGTGTTAGCTGCCTTGCTTGCATTTTTACCATTAACACCATCGGAACCACTGGTTTCCGTAGCTGCGTCTGATCCAACCACGACAGCAGCGGAGTTAGAAGCACAACTTAATGATATTTTGAGCAATGAACGTTTAAAAGGTACGACAACGGGTGTTAGTGTTCGAAATGCGGACACTGGAGAAGTTCTATATTCTCATTTTGGAGACCTTCGTCTACATCCAGCTTCTAACATGAAGCTATTAACGTCAATTGCTGCTCTTGAAACGCTTGGTGAAGACTATCAATTTATTACAGAAGTCCTTACAGATGGCCAGGTATCAGGAGATGTTTTACAAGGGGATCTTTATTTAAGAGGAAAGGGTGACCCAACTTTATTAAAAGAGGATTTTGATCAGTTTGCAAAAGATTTAAAATCCAAGGGTATCTCAAAAATTAAAGGTAATTTAATCGGGGACGATAGCTGGTATGATGATGTTCGTTTATCACTAGATCTGAACTGGTCTGATGAACCATACTACACGGGTGCACAAGTTTCTGCCTTAACTCTTTCACCGAACGAAGATTATGATGCGGGGACAGTTATTGTAGAAGTGTATCCAACTTCTGAGGTCGGTGGGCAGGCAGAGGTTCGCCTTACACCAGCTACTGATTATGTAACGATTGTTAATAAAACGGAAATGGTAGGAGCGAATGAGTCCAAAAGCATTTCCATTGAAAGAGAGCATGGTACGAACAACATTGTGATCGAAGGTAAAATGCCACTTGAAGGCTCACGTTCACGCTCTTGGGTATCTGTGTGGGAACCAACAGGCTATGCTGTCGATGTATTTAAAAAATCATTAGAAGAAAACGGGATTAGTTTGATTGGGAAGAGCGAGGCAACTGTCGGAGCCACACCTGAACAGGCTACTGTCTTGACTAGTAAGAAATCAATGACACTGGAAGAATTACTAATTCCTTTCATGAAGCTTAGTAACAACGGTCATGGTGAAACGCTGACGAAGGAAATGGGGAAAGTAGTATATGGAGAAGGAAGCTGGGATAAAGGATTAAAAGTGACAAAGGATGTCGTAACCAGTCTAGGTGTAGATGGGGCAACCATTCTCCTCCGTGACGGATCGGGAATGTCTCATAAAAACATGATTCCAGCAGAAGAGATTTCACAACTATTGTTTGCTGTTCAAGACAAGGAGTGGTATCCGGCTTTTGAATATTCACTACCTGTGGCAGGAGATTCGGACAGATTCGTGGGTGGAACATTGCGGAATCGAATGAAAGAAGAGCCTGCGAAAGGGAACGTTTTAGCGAAAACAGGTTCACTTACAGGCGTTTCAACTTTATCTGGTTATGTAACAACCGTTGATGGGGAGAAACTAGTGTTCTCTGTTATGATCAACAATTACCTAGGTTCATCTGTAACATTCTTAGAAGATGAAATAGCAAAAACATTAGTTAACTATACAGCAGGAGAATAAAGAATAGGAAAGGCTGCACTGAAATCAGTGCAGCCTTTATTTAGCGGGACAGGGGGACAGGAACCGTGTCCCAGAGGTTGGTGTTATGCCATATGGTATTGAACAATACCGTATGGAGGTGAACAATACCGTGTAGAGGTGGAACAATACCGTATGGAGGTGAAACTATACCGTATAGAAGTGAAACAATACCTTATAGAACCGAACATTACCGTATAACATCAAACCATCATAAAAAACGAAGAGATGAATATTTTAATAGATTCGCCACCTCAATATGTTATAGTTATATTACCAGTATTTCCCTCTACAATGATATAACGTTCACCTGGAGGTTCAATATGACTAAATACATCCAAATATTCGACGAATTAGTATCTATTATTCACAAAGACTATGCGGGCTGGGATGAAAAACTAGGTTGGGATTCCCCTGAACAATACCGCGAAAAAATGAAACGGCTGATTGACCAAAAGAAAATGACTCCGCAAACTTTTACCCACATTGTCAATGACTACATACTCGATTTCCATGACCCTCATATGTACTTCATCTTAGAGGGGAATGATGAAGTTAAACCTCAAGTTTGTGGATTTTCAGTTAGAAGATATGAAGATGCACTATATGTAACGGAAACTGTGGAAGAAAAGAGGTTTGAAAAAGGGATAAAAATTGTCACAGTTGACGGGATAACAATTCCTGAGCTAGCTATTACGAAGAAAAATAAATTAGGAGATGTTCATCCAGAAAGACAAAATTGGAATAACGTGATCAAAAGTGCTGAATGGATTGAAACAATAGATTCTATTGGAAAAAGTACAAAATTGCATATAATGCACTACGATAAAGCCCAAAGAGAACCAAAGTTTACTTTAAAAGAGTTAGAGCCAGGAACACTACTTATGACACTTACTAGTTTTTCGAACCCAAAAGCCATATCAGAACTGCTTTCAAGTAATATTGACAGACTACAACAAATTACCAATCTAATTATTGATGTAAGAAATAATGGAGGTGGGACAGATATTGCTTTCACCCCTGTATTAGAGTATATATTCTCCATGAATCAAATCCCAGATCCAGTCATAAAACCACGAGAATTTAATTGTACCGAGAGAAATGCAAATTGGTATGCGGATCTTTATGAAGAATACAAAAAAACGAATGATCATCCTGACATTTTACAAGTTTTAAAATTTGCAAAGGAAAAGTTTGAATCTAATAAAGGTAAAGGTTTTGTAGAATTCGATTTTACAGGTTTGATAGATGAGGAAAAACTAGATTTTAAAGGTCATGACACCCCCAATCAAGTAGTCATTCTATCTGACTCCTACTGTGCAAGTGCAGGAGATGTTTTTGTAGAAATATCCAAACAATCTTCCAAAGCAACCGTTGTTGGCAGAGCTACCATGGGAGTCATGGATTATAGTGATTTAGCTACAAAGGATTGGGATAATCAATTCACCCTTTATTACCCAACCTCAAGGTTAGTTGAAAAAGATCCCGTCCACCAGATCCACGGAAAAGGGGGTTCAACCAGATATTTATATACCATGGACACCCCAACACTGCGAAGAGGATCTTGACTTAAAACTAGCACTCAATATTTTAAAAAGTAACCAACCCAACTAAAGGAGCACACCCATGAAAAACCTAACCTTCGACCACATCTATACCATCGGAGAACAAGTAGCGGAAACAGATCTATACACGCATTTTCACTATCCAGAGATGCTAATCCGTTACGATAGTAATTTCATACAGTTTAAGAAAATGCCGAACCTCCAAGAATTTCAACAAACTGCTCACTACCTTAGAAAATTTCATCAAGAACGAGGGCAGAAACATGTGAAGTTTTACTTTCCTGAAAATGAAAAGCTTCCATCAGAGCTAAAAGAATACTTACAAAAAGAAAAATACGACATTGGATTCATGGAGCTTTACGCCATACAGCCTGATCAATTTCCAAAAACAAATGCAAACCCGAAAATAGAAGTCCAACTGGTTACCAACCAAAACTTTAATACATACCTAGAACTACAGTACGAACAAGATAGGGAATATGGGAAGGCATTTGCAGATCAAAAGATCACCTTACATCAAAAGTCCTTTGATTCAAATCATATTCATCAAGTAATAGCCTTTTACAAGGGGGAGCCAGCAGGTTCAGTGGACGTTATTGTGGGAGAGGAGACGGCTGAAATTGATAGTTTGTATGTAAAGGAAACGTTTCGTAACAATGGGATTGCACGACACATTCAACAATTTGTTATGAATACCTTCTCTGATAAAACGAGTATCCTTTTAGCAGATGGGGATGATACTCCTCGTGAGATGTATCGGAAGCAGAACTACGAATTCCAAGGCTACAAATACGAAGCTACAAAGGTTTATGAATAAGGAGTTTACCACATCATGACAGAAATCAATCTACCATTAAAATTAGCAAAACCTGCTCAAAGAGCTTTAGCTAAAGCGGGATATACCGACATAAATGACCTCACAAACGTAACAGAAGAAGACCTTTTAAATCTCCACGGAATGGGCTCTAAAGCGCTAGGTCAACTTAAAGCTGCTTTAGCAGAAAAAGGATTAACTTTTAAACAGTAAGAGGTGTACCCATGACTAGTAATATTCGTGATACCTACAATCTTTTAGCCAATACATATATGAATGATGTTGATGAGGGAAGTCCTTACAATGCGTATTATGAACGGCCCGCTATGCTTGCCCATTTGCCTGAGCAACTTAAAGGTAAAAAAGTATTGGATGCTGGTTGCGCCGCTGGGTGGTACTCGGCAGAATTGAACAAGAGGGGAGCAGACGTAACGGGGATTGATATTAGCCCTGAAATGATTAAGGTTTCCAAGATTCGCCTACAAAATAAGGCTTCTTTCCTTTGCCATAACCTAGAAGAGTCCCTACCTTTTGAAGATGATTCGTTTGATTACATTGTAAGCTCTCTTACACTTCATTATTTAAGAAATTGGACCCAACCTTTTTCAGAATTCAAACGAGTATTAAAACCTGGTGGAACACTTCTATTTTCAGTTCATCATCCTTTTATGGATTATACAAAGTTCGAATGCCAAAATTACTTTGAAACATTATTATTAACGGAAACATGGAAAAAGCCAAATGTAACCGTAGACGTAAGCTTTTACAGGAGATCCTTGCAAGATATTGTCAATGAAACGACACAATGGTTCCAACTGGACAAGCTCATCGAACCTCGACCCATTGATAAAATGAAAACCGCCAGTGAATCAGCGTATGAGTACCTAATGACTACTCCTCATTTTCTTATGATAAAAGCCAGGAAGGCTAAAAGTTAGAGGAAAGACCCTCATTCTAGGAAGATATGAAAAAATCCGGTGCCACCACGCTTATGCAAGTGGAACACCGGAACAGATTCGTATTTAAATGACTTGCTTCAATTCATTTTTTTGGTCCAAGTTTTGAAACTGTATTTTTAATTGTACCAATTCATGTTCATCTTTTTCTTTTAACCCATTAATAATGACAATTGTGAAATACAAACATATTACAAATAAAAAGATTGTTATTAACCAAGCAGCAAACATTTTAATGCCCCCTTTGATTATTCTTTAAAACCATCATAGACGCTTTTTCGTAAAAACTATGTGACTTATATCACAAGAATGATTTTAACGTTAAGTAATTGAGAAAAAAGAACTCTTTTTTTCCAAAGGAGAGTAGACATGCAAAGATTAGTCATTATAACAGTCGGTAAAACCCATAGCGGAAAAACTACTTTTGCTCGGGCTCTTGAACAAGACCTAGAAAATTCCTTGGTCATGGATCAAGACAATCACGCTGAGTTTATTAACACGTATTACAATAATTTGCAGCCAAAGCTAGGTCTCAATACTCTTAAACACGCAATCTCCCGGCTTATTGTGGATTATGCAAAGGAAAACACCGATTTTCACCTCATTATTTGTAATTCAAACCGGACACGAAAGGGGAGACAATTTTTACTTGATGAATTGTTTCCTCCGAGTGAATTTATACGTGTTCTCGTTCATTTTGATATACCTGATGATGTCCTTCGTTCACGCGTTATGGATAGTCAGCGAAGTACAAATAACTTTAAGAGTGCATCCAATTTTGAAGAAGTTCTTGATAGACAATTAGCGGACTCACTAAAAGCAGAAGTAATCGATCCTGTTGAAGGGGAAGCAGACCATTTATTTGTGGTAAAAGACAATAAAGAGGTTCCTTCAGTTATTCAAAGGATTGTTCAAATTAGTAAGAGTAAGAGGGTACTAGACAGAAAGTAATAGGCTAGTAAATTAAAAATTAGTAAGGAATGGTGTTACTATGTTCGAACAGTCTAAACATTTAGTTGCTGTTTCAGCAATCGTTAAGAATAAGGATGGACATGTGCTAATGGTCCGGACCCATTTACGTTCCGATACTTGGGAAATTCCAGGTGGATTTGTGGACGCTGGTGAAGCTCTCGATGTAGCAGTATGTCGTGAATTTCTTGAAGAGACTGGAGTCGTGATTCGTCCTCTTGGAATATCAGGCGTTTATTATAATGATGAGCTTCATGTATTATCTGTTGTTTTTAATGCGGAATATGTGAGTGGTGACATAAAGATTCAGCCGGAAGAAATTAAAGAAGCACGATATGTAGATCTCGATGAAACAAACATTAGTGAATATATCAAACGCCCTCACCTTAAGTCACGCATACTTGATGCACTGAAATCTAAATCCTTGGTTCCCTATGAAACTTGGAATTTGAAACCACCTCATTTTAAACTACTTTCTAGGATCGATGGACGACCCAAAAGCTCTAAACGCGTTTTTTTACTGACTGGTAAACCAAGAGTAGGGAAGTCCACTATGATTAAAAAACTCATTGAAGAAATCGGGACAGATCATTGCGGTGGATTTTATACAGAAGAAATTACAGATTCAACCGATAGAACCGGCTTTAGATGCGTATCTCTTGAAGGCGAAAGTATTGAAATCGCCCACATAAACAACCCTAGTACTGTAAGGATTGGACGGTACGGTGTTGACGTAGAAAAGTTCGAAATATTTGCTACGAAAGTATTAAAAGAAGCTGTCCTTACAAAAAAAATAATTGTTATAGATGAAATAGGATTTATGCAGATGCTATCGACCTCTTTTCAAAAACTAGTCCTTGAAATTGTTTCTAATAAAAATCTGGTTCTAGGGACTATACCGTTGGACAGTCACCCAGAAATTGATCAAATAAAATATTTAAAAGAAGTAGAACTTGTCATTATAAATGAGTTTAACCGAGATATGGCATCTGAAATTTTGCTGAAAGATATTTTAAAGGCCTTAGAATCTAGTACTTTGTTAAAATCATAAAAAACTGCTGGCTCAACTAGAGGTTGTTTTTATTAAGCTAACATATACATGGGAGGGGAACCAATGAAATTAGCTGAGGCGTTAATATTACGTTCTGATTATCAAAAAAGGGTTGAACACTTGAAAAATCGGTTATTCAAAAATGTAAGGGTGCAGGAAGGGGATCAACCTGATGAAGACCCAGCGGTTATGAAAGCAGAATTAACAGGACTCCTAGAGCAACTGAAATTACTTATTCAAAATATCAATAAAACCAATATACATACCAAATTTGATGGAAATCAAACTCTTGCGGACGCTTTAGTTATTCGAGATGTAGTTGGACAAGAAAGAAAAATCTACAGCGACCTTATTGAACCAGCAACAATGCGTCATGACCGGTATTCGAGGTCTGAAATTAAGTATGTAACCACGATAAGTGTAAAAGAAACTCAAAAGTATATAGATGAATTATCCAAGAGATACAGAGAAATGGATGTGAAAATACAAGAATTGAATTGGAAAACAGACTTATTAGAATAGCAATCTCATAAAAGTGCAGTTGGTAGCGAAGATGAAAAGGCGAATACCAAACCGGCAACAGGTACATGTTGTAATTAAGGTAAGGGTTTCGGGGTGACCCTGAGGTTCAACTCCTCATACTCACAACTTATACCTTTTAATGTAACAGCATTACAAATGACTCATACATTGTACAACCTGGTATTGATTTTCGTTTCGTGAGGGTGGATAGGGGAAAAATAGCATTCTCATCATATATCAGTTTTACAAGGCTTTAATCAAAGGGGTTAAAGCCTTTATTTTGTTTAGAGTATTTGTAGAGCTCTTGATCCATAAAGGTCAAGAGCTCTTTATATTTATATTATGAATGATCAACCTATTGACAATTCACTAAAAACGAATTACTGTATTAGATAACTAATACAGTAATTTTTTGATTGTGTGGTGGAATCAATGGAATTTAATAAAGTCGAGCCAATATATACTCAGATTATTGAAGACATAAAATTAAAAATTATAAACGGCACCTATTTGCCTGGACAAGAAATTCCCTCTAGACGTCAACTTGCTAAAGATTTGGGGGTAAACCCTAATACAATCCAGAGAGCATATAGGGAGATGGAAGAGAAAAAATTAATAGTCACTTCAAGAGGGCAGGGGAGTTTTATCACAAGTGATCAGACGATTATTAATTCCCTAAAAGATGAAGCATTGTCAAGAGTAGTAAGCCAAAGTGTTGAGAAGCTACGATCTTTTGGAAGGTCTGATCATGAGATTATTGAGCTTATTCAGAAGTTCATGAAAGGGGAGCATCGAAAATGATTCAAGTTAATCAGTTGAATAAGTCCTTTGGGAATAAGGAAGTGTTAAGAGATATATCGTTTTCAGTCGGTGAAGGTCGTATCATTGGATTATTTGGAACAAATGGAGCTGGTAAATCTACATTACTAAAGGTCATCGCGGGTTTATTACGTATTGATCATGGAAGTATCACATTCCACAGTCATCCATCTTCAATTGAGAAAAGAAGCTTAATTGCTTACCTTGGTGAACAAGACACATGGTATCCTTGGATGAAATTATCAGATGCGATGGATTATATGAAGGATATGTATAGGGATTGGGATCATGAAAAGGCACAATATCTACTAAATTTCTTTCAATTAGATAAAAATGAAAGGATTCGAGAGGTATCTAAAGGAACTCTCTGTAAAATGAATTTACTTTTAACATTAAGCAGAAGAGCAAAGTACGTCTTATTAGATGAACCCTTTTCTGGGATTGACCCGTTTACACGAAGGGAAATTTCAAAAGCTATTGTCGATGATTTTGTCGATGAGGGGCAGACAATAATTGTTGCTACCCAAGAGATTGAAGAGGTCGAAATGCTACTTGATGAGATTCTTTTTTTAGATCAAGGACAGTTACTATTACATGAACAAGCGGAAGAACTGAGAAGAACGAACAAACAAGGATTATTGGGTATTTTGGAGGAGGTGTATGCTCATGCGCGCATGTAAGAGATTGTTATTGGCAGAATTGAGGAATAGACAATATGTGTTTTTGTTAACGATTGGAGCAATTATTCTGTTACATTCAGTAGTTATTAGCCTAATCATTCAAAGCGTTGATATCGACCTTATCAGGTGGATTGACATTGGTTTGATTTCAATTGCATTCTTTATCCCATTTCTCCGTACATTTACGATATGGCAGGATGAGTGGAAGCGCAAATCAATCCAGCGACTATTAACCTTACCTACATCTAGAATCTATCTAGTAATTGTCAAATATGTAGTAATATTTTTGGAAGTCCTCACCATATTGATTCTGACCATTCTAGCCATGTGGATTCAATGGCATGTAAGCAATGGATTGTTATTTAGAGTTGAACCCATTCTAGCCATGGAATGGATGAGTATTGGGCAAATCCTAAATATACTCTTATCCATAACATCTTTAATATTTATTTGTTTTATGAGTTATCTATTTGGAAGGTCAATCAACCGTTTCTATCTGCAAATTACATTCATTACAGTTTTTCTAAGTTTACTAGTGTCCATTACTATATATTCAATTGTGCCCCATTTTCTAACTATTTTAGTATTTGTCCTAACCTATTTTTCATTCAGTTATTGTCTTTTAGATAACAAAATGTCTGTTGAGTAAACAGTGCTAGAATCTATGAACAAAGCCAACTTGAAGGGAGTATGTTGTCATGCTGGGTATCATTGTACAGATTATCGTGTCCTGGATTATACTTCGAATTTTTGTTAAGAAGGATCTAACAGCCCTAGGGATAAAACCTTTTGGATCAAGAAGCTTGCAATTCCTGATAGGATTTATGTTTACAGCTTTTCTATGTGCGTCCATACAAATGATTGATGCTTTTCTCACCAATACAAACTGGGAAGTCTCTTCAAAACTGACTTTTATAGAAGGACTAAACGCTTTCTGGTTGAATGTAAAAGGAGTTTTGTTCGAGGAGTTAATTTTCCGTGGTGCACTTCTGGTTATTATTATTCATAAGTTTGGAGCAAAAATAGGGATTCTTATTTCTGGAGTAGCTTTTGGAATTTACCATTGGTTCTCGTATGGTGTACTGGGAGATATAGGTTCAATGACAGTAATATTCTTTATTACAGCTATGTCTGGGTTAGTCTGGGCATATGCCTTCAGTAAAACGAAATCGATTGCTTTACCAATAGGTCTTCATTTAGGTTGGAACTTCACCATTAATTCAATCTTTTCGAAAGGTCCATGGGGTGAGCAAATTTTAGTACCCGACAAAGTAGAATTTGTTTCAAATCCCATTTTGAACCTGGTTGTATATTTTGTATTACCATTTGTTGTTGTTCCAATATTAACATGGTTATTGATCAGACTTTGGGGAGGAAGAAAAATCAAGTTTCATACGACTCAGATTACAAAATAAGGATGCCTTTCTTCCATGTATTTAAAACAATAATTGACATCAGTCATAACATTTTTGGTCTTCCAACAGTTTAAGACATTCTGATTTGCTGTTTCAAAAACTCTATAAAGATTAAATAATGGCGTGAAAAACAGTTGTCAGTTTGCACGCCATTTTCTTGATCGTTTATAGGATATGAAATCCAATAGGAACGGGTTATTACATTTCTGACACTGTGCTTTAGTGATCCCTTTTCCCCAGAACCCCATAGAAGAAAATGCTTGCGATTTCTTCAGTAAGCGGAAACGCTTTTTGGTACACATGCTCCTGTTGGAAATATTCTTTTAACATTTGCACATAGAATAGAATCGCTTCATTTGATAGGTTTGGGTCTACGTATCCTTGTTGTTTTCCTTCTTCAAATAGTTGGATGAAGGCAGGGAGGGCTTTTTGGGCATAGACTTGTTCGATATAGTTGCCTTCTGTTGAATACTGTTTCATCATGTATTCATAAAATTCTTTGTTGATCTCGGTTGCTGCTTCTTTTTTATTAAAAATGATGCTCTTAATTTTTTCAGGATAAGGTATTTCAGCATTCAGTACTTTTTCAAATTCATTCATGGTTTTATCTACATAATAGATGAAAGCCTCTTGAATCAATTTATGTTTATTCTCAAAGTAGTTATAGATGGTTACTTGAGATACATTCGCTTCCTTTGCTATCTCTGATATAGATACCTTTTGGATTCCATATTTCAGAAACAAGTTAAGAGAGGCATCTAAAATGTCTAATTTCTTCTGCTCTCTCCGTCTTTGAAACCCGTCCATTCACTTCACCTCCACTTTAGTTTAATTAAATTTTTGAAATAAAACAAATCATGAAGTTCAAAAAGAACAAATGTTAATTTACTAGGAACTTTTTCTTACTCCCATCCGTATTAAAAGTAAGATATCTTTTCAGGGTGGAGTGAGGAAGATGGGTTCAGGAGCTATCGCTTTTTACATTGTAATGGGTTGGACCTTATTGATAACGGGAGGACTTACTTACTTAATAGTAAAACAGAAGAATTACGACTTAATTTCTGGCTTCGGTAATAAAACAAAAGAAGAACAAGAACAGTTAATCCAAAATGGATATCCGCAAGCCATTGGGAAAGTACTATTGCATACTTGGATCATTTTGCTGATCTCCTTCATATTGGGAATTTTTCAAGTCCCCTATGGTTTTGGGATAGGGTTAGCCATCTATTTAATCTATCTCTTAGTGGGAATGGTGTATGTGCAAAAATATTATCTAGTGGATAAACGAAAAAAGTATGGCGTGTTAACCAGTGTTTTTTCACTAATAGTATTGCTCGGTGTAGGTGGACTTGCTTTTGCTGGATTTCAAGATGAGAAACCAGAAGTGAAAGATGGTGTTTTCAAAATACACGGTATGTATGGAGTCGAATGGCCAATTGAAGATATTGATGAAGTTACACTACTTGATAAACTGCCGGAAGTAAAACTAAAATCAAATGGATTTGCAGCAGCAGGAAGGTTAAAAGGTTCTTTTCGCCTAGAGGAACCTTATGGAAAAGGAAAATTATTTGTCCATAAGGGATATTCCCCTTATTTATATATTCAAAAGGATGATGAATACCTTATTCTAAATAGAAAAAATCAAGATGAACTATATGAGTTGATGGTGGAAATTCAATCAACCAATAAATAAAAGCCTATCATAGAGAGATAGGCTTCTATTTATGAACGGCTTTTTTTACAAAAAGTGAGACAAAATTGGCTCTATAAATGAAGAGTAAGTATGTTTCGCATAGAAGAAGTATAATGGCAAGTACAAGAAGCGAATGATCATGAAGTAGGTGCAACAAGAAGATGTTTGCAATCAATGGGGCCAAAATTGCTAATGCCAGAGGGACAAAGCGATTTATTAGTAGTAAGCACCCACATATGATTTCCAAAGATTTTTCTAAGACTAATAGATAAGGAAGCTGAAATACCTGCATGGCTTCATCACTGGTAGCAATATAAGGATCAAGATTAAATATGACAAAGTATCCATTAATACCCGCAACAAGAAAAATAAAGCCTAAAATATAACGTGGTAAAGCTTTCATCCAACTTTTCATTTAATCCCCCCTATAAAATCCCTTTATTTAGATTATACAAAACAATATATAATCTTTGTGCTTGAAGCTTCTAAAATATTCTAATTTTCATAAAAAATGGTTTACAAAGGGAACGTGCGTTTGTAATATAGAGATAATTAGATAAATGGAGGGTCATTTCATGTCGGTAAACGTTGTTAAACATGAAGAATTAAAGTTAATCGGGATTCCATGTGTAAGTTTGAAAGAGATGGCAACTAAATATAAAAATGCAAAAGAGGGGTTACTCTCTGCTACAAAACATATGGAAAATATCATAAACCCTAACATTCACTACGGAATTTGGCCAACAAGTGAAGTGCAAAAAAACCCAGATACACATGTGTACATTCTTTGTGTTGAAGTATCTACATTCGATGGGGTACCGGAATGGTTTTTCAAGACAACTCTAGCTCCACAAGAATGTATTGTCGCAGTAGACAATAGTGATCGTTGCTTCGATAATGCTGGTGAAAAAATTCAGCAGTTTAAAGAAGAGAATCAAGTTCAAGTGTCCGCAGAAGAAAGAACGTATACGATTTGTGAAAAGTATGAGTACGAAGGGGAAGGGTATTCTCGCTATTCTTTGCCTATTGTCCCACAAACACAAACCGCTTCCAACAAATAGTAGGAGCGGTTTTATCTTTTCCGTGTTGGAGAAATAATCTACTGATACAAGTACCTCATTCGTAAGATTTGTGCTATAATTTGGTATATTTCTCTACCAAATTGTCGACTATTAGGAGGATTAGGAGAAACCAATGATCTTAAAGAAAAAAGGTTACATACTGCTCTTAACCACATGGATGTTTACTATTATGTTGGCAGCTTGTGGTTCAACTCAATCTGAAACAGGAGGAAATGACTTGAAAACTATTGAAAACTATCCAACATCTATTGAAGAAAATCCGATTGTAACGGTTACCATGGAAAATGGGGATGAAATGAAAATTGAACTGTATCCAAAGGTTGCACCAAATACAGTTGCCAATTTCATTTCTTTAATTGAAAAAGGATTCTATAACGGTGTCATTTTTCACCGTGTTATTCCTGGGTTTATGATCCAAGGTGGAGACCCTAACGGAAATGGAACTGGTGGCCCTGACTACTCCATTAAAGGCGAATTCAGTTCAAATGGATTTGAGAATAACCTAAAGCATGACCGTGGAGTATTATCAATGGCTCGTACAATGGTTCCTGATTCTGCAGGTTCTCAATTTTTCATCATGGTAAAGAATTCTCCACACTTAGACGGTCAATATGCTGCCTTCGGAAAAGTCATTGAGGGAATGGAAGTGGCTGACAACATCGTAGCTGCTAAGAGAGATATGTCAGACAAGCCTTATGAAGATCAAAAAATGAAGACTGTTACAGTGGATACGAAAGGGCTGGATTATCCAGATCCAGAAGTAATTAAATAAGAAAAATTTTAAAATGGGGCAACCACTATAATTTCGTGGTTGCCTCCTTATTTTCAATCATATTTTTATGTCCTCTACGTGCTTATAATAAGAGGACAAATCAACCCATTTATTTTCAGCTTTACGAAGCACATCCAAAACCACTTGAGCTTCGTACCCTTTGGAAAAATCATAGATGTCTGCTGCTTTTCCATGAATGGCATCTATTATATGCTTTAAAATCCATGGATGCTCTGATGGGTGTTCCAATTCTAGTTCCATAAGAGGCTCACCAGTTGAACCAGCCAATAGAGTTCGGAAGTTTTTAAACGTGATGGTCCCTTTTGTTCCGTAGGCTGTAAGCGAAACATTTTCTTCGCCAGCCACGCCACTAACACCATCTATTAAAATCGTTTCTCCTGTTTCAAGTTTCATTCTGGCAATAACATTATTTTCACATTCATCCACGCTTGGGTAATGGACTTCACTTTGGACATGAGTAATTCTTCCAAACATACGTTGAATGGCTTGAATAAGGTGTATTCCTTGTTCAAGTAAGAATCCACCTTGTTCACGTGTGGAGATCCAACTGTTTTGTTGCCATTCAGGTGGCCAGTTTGGATAGTGCATGGTAAGGCTAATTCTCTTTAGGTCACCCAAAAACCCGTCTTTCACCATTTGATGAAACTTTTTTATCGGTGGCAAGTAGTTCTGACCAAAGTGAAGAGCATGGATGACGTTTGTTTGTTCAGCCTTCATCCACATATTTTTAGCTTCTAAAATGGAGTTCGCTAATGGCTTTTCACATAAAACATGAATGCCCTGATCCATTACATCATTTAGGATTTTTTTATGAGTAGCAGGTGGGGTAGCAATGTAGATTAAGTCTAAATCCATTTCTGAAAGCATGTCATGGTGAGAGTGATACCAATGAGGAATATCGTGATGTTTTGCCACTTCTTCTGCAACAGTAGCATTCACATCACAGACAGCAGTAACGGTTATTTCATCTTTTGAATGCAGGAAGGAGATTGGCTTGATTATATTTTTTCCAAATGCACCTAACCCGATGACTCCCATTTTAATTGTTGAACTCATTCACCCAACTCCTTAACTAATGAAATTCATTATCTATTCTATAGAAATACGGTCTATTGAATAGTCTATTTTTGGAAAAATTTATATGTTATAATTAGGATAGAGAGAAAAAACAAGGTCCCTGTCAACAGGCACCTTGTGTTTTTTTGTTTAATGTAGGTCTACTAAATTCTTAGATTCTCCCGTTTGTGAATGGGCCTGTTTTACTAACAAACTTCCTTTTCTTAAGAAATAGAAAGCGATGATGAAAGTTAGAGATGCTCCATAGAAGAGAGCAGGATGGCTCCAGACGTCCATTAGTAACCCGAGAAGTCCTGGGGCAATAATAGCGGAGGCCATTGAAAATAAATAATACAACCCCGTAAAGAAACCAATTCTACTTTTTCCACCCAAATCCGCAACTAAAGGGTAAGCCTGAACGTTAATGAATGACCATGCAATCCCTCCTAAAAATAAAACAATCTGAAGGAGGAGGACCTGGTTACTAATTGGTACAAAAGGTAACAACGGAATAATGATAAAGATAAGAGGAAGTAGTACCAAACCTACTAACATTATTGGTGCCTTTCCCCATTTACTCCCAAGTAAACCAGCTGGAATCGCGAAAAGAACAAATGATAAACTAAAGAATCCCAGTGTAAAACCGGCTGTACTTTCATCCATTTTCAAATGCTCTACTGCATAAATCGTAAACTGAGATTCAATTCCGGTATAACCTATAAAATAAATAAAAATAGCAAGAAGAATAAAGAAGTGACCTCTAAATTCAGGTTTCTTTAATGTTTTTATTCCTTCACGTAACGAATTAGTTGCTTGGCTTTCATCCAATGAATCGCTAGTATTCGAAGCATAAGGTGGTTTTCGATCTACCGTAAAATAGAGCAGGACAAAGGTAATAAATAATAAAAGTCCAGCTACGATAAAAGGGTAAGCGCGGTCCACCCCATATAACTTCGATAATCCAAACAGTGCAACAATAGCTCCCACTCCACCCATAAAATTGATAATTCCATTAGCTGTTGAGCGTTTTTCTGGAGGAGTATGGTCAGGCATTAGAGCAATTACGGGTGCTCGATAGATGGTCATGGCTAGTAAAAACATAATATCTACGGCAATAAGAATCCAAAACGTAATCGTGGAAACAAAAGGGATCAGTATAAATGTAAGAGCTGCTATCGGCATTCCTACCACAAGAAAGGGAAGACGATTCCCAATCCGAGTACTCATTCTGTCTGACCACGCTCCAATTACCGGGATCAAAAGAACAGCTAGTAAATTATCAAGCCCCATTATGGCCCCACGGACAGCCTTACTATCAATATAATCCCCTAGAATGAGTGGCATATAGGCATTATAAAATGTCCAAACAAGCATTAAAGCAAAAAATCCGCTTCCAATCACAAATATTTTAGAATACAAAAATGGTCGTTCCTGTTTCATATAGCACCTCTTAAAAATTTGGATACTTATATATTCGGTTTTCAAAAGGTTTTTTCCTTTAATTTTCCTTACTTGATTCTGGTCGGAAGTACTTTTGGAAGATTCAGAAAAACTATTCAGTATTATATTTGAGATGTGGTACTATAATAGGTATGTATGAATGAATAATCATTCATTATTGAAGGGGGATCACAATGACCAAGACAATTGAGCAGTATTCACTTGAACAGATGATGAGTTTAATTGAGAAAGCGCTGAATGAGAAAAATGAAGCTATACAGGATGTTAACAGTGTTTATCAATTCGATATTAAAGATGAGGATGTTGTAATTTATCAGCTACAACTCAGCAATGGGGTTGCAAAGGTTACAAAAGGGTCCGAGTTAGAAGCCGTATGTACACTTAAAATGTCACTGGGTAGCTTCCGAAAGTTTTTGATTGGCAAACTTAATGGAACTACGGCCTTCATGATGGGGAAACTGAAGATAGACGGTGACCTTGGGAAAGCGATGAAGATAGAGAGTATTTTACGGCAGTATGATATTGAGGAGTATTTATAAAGAGTGGAAAGGGCCAGGGATAGGTCCTTTTTTGTTTTCCTGATTATGTCCATATGCTGGTTATTGTTCTGGCTTTGAAAGGGTTTAGAGAAAACTAGGAAATAAATCTAGTTTATGTTCTGGTTTTAGAATTGGAGGTTACAAACTAGGAGATAAATCCAATTTATGTTCTAATTTTTATACAGGGAGGGGGCAAACCAGGAGATAAATCCAGTTTATGTTCTAGTTTTTAGAGTTGGAGGTTAGAACTAGGAGATAAAAACAGTTTATCCTCTGGTTTTGAAAAAAAGCCCTGGTAATCATTCCATAAATCCAACAAACGCATGAAAAGAGTGGCCAATAGCCGCGGCCACTCTACTTCGTTAACTGATTTCTATCTTCCATTTGCGGAGGTTGTTCTAACCAGCCATTCTTTGCCATAATTTTTCCACCGTCTTGACCAAAGGTTAAAATATCTTTCGCCGTTCCAATCATGGTCAACGGTAAATCACTTCTTAAACTAAAGGTAGTTCCAATGGCATTACTTCCTAAACCGAAGTTACTGAATAAACTCGTGCAATACATCATGAGTTTATCTGAGAAAGGTGCAACCTTCGATGTAGTTGCCTTCGCTCCCCACGTAGCAGGAGGCTGGATGTCACTTTGAAGTAGTATTTTTGTATAATCTGTTACTATTTTTTTGGATAACTCTTTCCCTGCAATAAAATACTTTTTTACATCCGGCTCATTGGCTACCTGTGCAAACCCCGTCATCATTTGCATACCAAAGACATTTGTTTCAATCGCAAAATATATGTATGAAACCTCCACCGTATTTAGCGCTCTTTTATCTGAAAAAAGGTTGAAACCAGACATATAATTTGTACTTTCCGCAAATTCTACCGCTTTTGGCATTGTTACAGCAGGAGAGGGTGATAAGACACGGTGGTCTTGTAAATATTCTACGCATTCGCCATAAATGCTTTGATATAGTCCAGTCAGTTCTTTGTATAAAAGAACAAGATCTTTTCTATAAGACATACTTAAGTGAAGAGTATGTAATCCAGTACCTATTTGCACCAATGTACGAAGGAACATAATATCAAACATGTTATCAAAGAGCTTTGGTACATCTTTATTTACATCCTGTTCCGTAAAGCCTACAGGTATAACAGCTCCTTCACTTGTAAAAAGAACCTTTAGTTTTTCTACTACTTGTACAACCTTTTGATGTGAAGTCGATAAAATTTCACGAGCACGTTCATCATCTGCTTTTTCAATGAAATATTCTAAAATCCTCTGAACCATGGTTTTTTCTTGGTAGGTCATCCACAGTGTAGCTAATTCGCTAGAGCTTAATGGTGTTTTATTCGGCATGTGAAACCTCCTTAGGTGATTCTAGACCATTTATTCCCACATAATTTTATTATGTTTTTTTTACTGACATCCATTCTTCCTTTTTTAAAAAATTATTAGTCATTCTATGATTGATCCAGACCCCCAAATAGATGAATATGTATTTCGGGAGCGAATATATTAGTTTCCATCCGCTGTATTTAATGAGAAGAATCTGTACAAAAACCCATTCTAAACTCCATATAATCAAAATAAAGGCAAAGAAATAGAGTATCATAGTCCGAAACTTATGGTGAAATGGAAACCAATTCAGAAATAATAAACTGGTAATCGAATAGAAAGTGATTCGTACAAAGAAATCGGTGTAGTGGACATCAGGATTCTCCGTGTAATAATAGAGCTCATATTTCCCCTTGAAAATAGCATCCCACACTAACCCGAAATAAAGCACAAAAAAGATAGTACTATATATCCCAATTCCATTGATTTTTTTAGGAGTCCACCAATATAAAATTGAAAGGAGGATAAGAATGATTAGAAATCCGAACATGTAATCCCTCTTTTAATGAGCAAACGAACCCACTTAAGATTTAGTAATAATATGATAAATAATAAAGGGTAAATCGGTGCTGAATACCAGGTACGCCAGCCTTGATAGTTGAAGAGATCGGAGTGGTTGGCGGCAAACCATTCATAGAGTAATGAAAAAATGGTCCAAACAAAAATATAAATGTATTTTTTTAATAGCGAGCTTTTATAAGGAAATAGATTGAGGAATAAAATATTTACCGCTGGATAAATGCCAATCCCAGCAACCAAATCCATATAATGTACACCTGGTTTAAAGTAAGAATAAAGCTTGTACATGCCTCCCAAAATAGAATCTGCTAGTAAGGCGAGGTACAAGGAAAAGAAGGAAGTGACATACATTTCAAGCTTTGTCACTTGTTTTGGGATTTTCCAAATTATTAACCAAAAAATCGTGATGGTAGCTACCATTAAAATCATTCTTAAATCATCCAGTTTATTTTTTTTGATGGTTGTTAAATCATTTTATTCTTTCACATGTAATCGCGTTTTATGTAAAAAGACCTGCTCTCCATGATGGAAGAACAGGTCTAAATTTTATAATAGGCTTGTTAAAAAGAATGTCGCGAGTCCGAAATATATAAATAGAGATAAAATGTCATTAATGGTTGTAATTAGCGGACCCGAGGCAATTGCGGGGTCAATATTTATTTTGTAAAGTAGGATCGGAATAATGGTTCCAGCCAGCGTCCCGAAAATGAGTGTTAAGAGAAGGGAAGCGCCAATCACAAACCCTAACACTAAGGACTGTTGCCATATAGCTGCAACGCCAAAAATCAAAATTCCACAAGTAATTCCAATCATGAGTCCTACTTTACTTTCTCTCCATATTAACTTTAGAATTTGATTCGCCTCTAATTTAGTAGAAGATAACCCGCGAATAACCACAGCGAGTGACTGTGTACCTGTGTTCCCCGTCATACCCGCAATCATTGGCATAAAAAAAGCTAAAGCCACTACTTGATCTAATGTATTTTGAAAAGTACTAATTATACTACCTGATATTAGTCCTATGAATAATAAGAGTACTAGCCAAGGTAATCTTCGAAAAGAAGCTACCGTTGCGGGTGTGTCAAAGGTAATATCTTTACCTGTCGCAGCGAATTTTTCATAATCTTCATTGGCCTCTTTAATGAAGACGTCGATAATGTCATCAACTGTTACAATACCGACTAATTCTTTGTTGTCATCGACAATCGGAATGGCTAAAAAGTCGTAGCGTTCAAACAGGCCTGCGAGCTCTTCCTGATCCATGTATACATTAGCCGAAATTACCCGACTAAACATAATAGACGCGACCTTGTCTTCTGGATTACTTAATATTAAATCACGATAGGAGAGCACTCCTTTTAGCCGCCGACTTTCATCAATCACATAGAAATAGTTAATATTCTCAGCAATTTCAAGGAAACTGCGTAATTTTTGAATAGCTTGTTCAACTGTCGAATCATCTTTAATCCAGACATAGCGGTTATTCATCAAACGTCCAGCTGAGTCTGGAGGGTAGTCAATGATCGACTGGACAACCTCGACTTCATGCTTTTCCATAATAGAGAGGTAATATTGACGAGTCTCTTCATCAAATCCTTCTAAAATAAAGGCGAGGTCATCGTTTTCCATTTTGCGTAAAACTTGTTGAAGCAATGAACGCTTCATGAGCTGCAGAGCGATGGTTTGCAACGGCTTTTCTAGTTCTACAATCAATGCAGAAATGAGGTCTACCGGGAGTGAATTGATGAAATTCGGGTGATGTTTCCTTGGGATAGCCTGGTAAAGTTGAGCAATATCATAGGGCTGCAGCTCTTCTATAATCTTATTAAACTCTGTTTTTTTTCTTTCTTTTAAGAGTCTAATAGTTTTCAAAACCAATTCGTCGATGTAGTGTTCTGTCACATGGTTTCCCCCTCCTGAATCTGGGGACTATGTGCAGCAAAGAGTGGTCGTCCCCAGACTACTATTTAGTTTTGGCCTTCTCGATTCTCCGGGTCCTTCCATTCTTTTACTCACCTCCGTAATAATAAAAAAGTACACCTCGAATAAAGGTGTACGTGTTGAACCCAATCACTAGACCTTCATTCGTAGAGCTTTAGCACTGAACGGCATAGGCAACAATGTTGCCAGCTACATTAAAAACCACCTTATGTCGATGGTTCCTGTTGACCCATTGGCGTCTTTGGACGTTTTTGGGCAGCAGCATATCTCCGGACAGGAGCCTCACCTAACGAAGTATTTAATTTCTATTTGAGATTAGTAGAAAAATCCCTAAATGTCAACCATTTTACATACATTTTGTGAGGCGTGAGGTCTACATATATATGTATTCAATTATCTGTAAAAAGTGTGCTAGACTTCTGCCTAAAAATGTTAAAATGAGGGTAAAGGGGGACCTTCCATTCATTATGTGTGAACAAATTCTTTTACAATACCAAGATGATTTACATAGATACTGTCGTTCGCTAACAGGGACTCCTTGGGATGCGGAGGACCTATATCAAGAAACACTTGTTAAAGGAATGAAGAACTCAAATATATTGACACAACACCCTGCCCCTAAAGCCTATTTATTTCGTGTCGCTTCCAATGCTTGGATTGATGAATGTAGAAGGCGAAAGGCAGACGTAGGGTTGCCGGTTGGGTATGAGACAGCAGACACTTTAATTTTAGTGGACCCACTAGAAGTGAAGGAATCAGTAGAAAAATTGGCAGCACAGTTACCACCATTTCAAGCGGTCATCTTTTTATTGGTAGATGTGTTTTTATACTCGACCAGAGAGGTAGGAGAGATGCTAGACAAAACGGAAGGTGCCGTAAAAGCGGCCTTACACAGAGGGAGACAGCGTCTGGCCACTGGAGAACATCCATTGAGAAAAAGAGATAGGTTGGAACCTGCAGAACAGTTGAATTTAATCCAGCAATTCCTCAAAGCCTTTCGGAATCAAAAACCAGAATTGATTGCTCGGGCATACCGACAATTAACAGAAGTCGGTTTACGTGCAGAGCGTTATTTTTCTGGAGGAACATATTATTTTACCTTCTATGATCCAGAGGGAAATGCATTTTCTGTGATAGCTGAATAAAAAATTTCTAATTTAAGCGTACCTAATTAGTAGATTCATCCGTGTATAGGGTGAAAACAACTTTTAAGGGGAGAAAAAAGGATGAAAATCAAGAACAGAATTAACACATGCTTTATTCATTTAAAGGATTTAGAAAAGGCTAAGGAATGGTACAAGATGGTATTCCCATTTGAAATTGAATCAGAAAAAGAAGGGGACTATGTTTCATTTAAAATGGAAGGGACAGGCCTAGTATTACTTCAAACTCATCATAAGGAGATCACTCCTTTACCTTATTCTGTTTTCTTTTTTGAAACAAACGATGTGGATGGGGTTTTTCAGGAACTTCAGGAAAAGGGAGTAAAGACCGACCCCATTACATCTTACGGTGAAGGTATGAGGGGTTGTAGCGTTTATGACCCAGAAGGAAATATTCTACTAATTTGTACACCGCCTGTTGAATAGTTAATAGGGATGGCCTGTTTAAAGAACCAGGCCATCTTTTTATAATTATTGAGCAGTATACCCAACGTCTACCAATAGGTTTGTACCCGTCGTAAAGTCATTTTTACTTAAATAGAAAATCACAATTTCATCATAAAATAGAGGCCCAATTACATATTGGAATTGATTAAATGAGCAAAAGAGGAAGGCATTAACATTGATTTTTAGGAGGACAAGGTATATTATATATATACAAGCTGCATTGCTCGTAAGTCTACGTAAAGTTTTAACCTTTAAACTTATATAGGGAGTTTAACATTGAAACCGAAATGACATGTTTCTGTCTACATGACATGGAAAACAGGCAGGAAGGTTTCTGCGAACACCCACTTTGAGGAGTGGTGGTTTAAAACTTTCTTATTTGAGAATACGGCAAAGGCGGCTCTAATAATTGCTTATTCAAACCAGTTCCGGTAGGGGGAACTGGTTTTTTGTTTTTATAAATTTGCAGATGAGGAGCGGGGGCTGGTGTGGCGCACTCAAATCGGAAAACTCGCACTCATTTGGTACAAATGTGCACTCAAACGTTTGTTTTTCGCACTCAAACGTAATATCGCACTTAAAACTAAATTTTCGCACTTAAATTCAAAAAATCGCACTCATTTAAATATTTTCGCACTCAAATCACAATTTGCGCACAAACCACTCCAAAAAACAACATCCACACCTCATATTCATCACAATCCACCCATACCCAACCCTGTCAAGAACACCAACAACCTAAATAACTACCACACTAACCAAAAAACTCCCTCATAAAATCAGATTCTGCTAAAAAGTCAGTCCAAAATCCAAAAAAATTTATAAAAAATCGGCTTTTTAATAAATAAAAATCCTTCAAAACATTTGTAAAATATTGTCGAATTCTGAAAATTTTAAAAAAGGTATGGTAATGTATCCCATACCTGTGATATATTATCTCCATATTACGAAAGTGTTACAGAAATATAATAAATATTTCACAAAGGTAACACTGGTGTTTCTATTTAAGGGGGTGATTACTAGTAATCTATAAATCCTAGTTTTTTAGATTTGTTGAAATCAAAGGGGGAGTCAATTCAATGAAAAGAAAACAATTTCTATTACTAATGATCATGTTCCTCATCGCTTCTCTGTTCCTTGCAGCCTGTTCCGAAGATAAAGAAGAAGGTCAGAAAAAGGACCCGGATACAGAAGAAAAGGACAATAAGGAAGAAAAAGATAATGAAGAACAAAATCCAACTACAAGTGAACCTGTAGATGGAGGAACCATTACTTACGCCATGGAAAGTGAATTTGAAGGCCTTTTGGATCAAGTTTATTTTTCTGGCCAATCAGATGCAGAAATTTTGGCCTTCACTTCTGAAAATATGATTTCTTTTGACGAAAACTTGAAGCCTATCCCATGGTTAGCTGAGTGGTCTGTATCTGAAGATAATAAGACATACACATTTACTTTAGTTAAAGACGACATCAAGTGGCATAATGGGGAAACCTTAACCATGGAAGATTGGGTATTTGCCATTGAAACGATTGCACATCCTGATTACACTGGACCAAGATATGTTAACGTCCAAGATATTGTTGGTGCTGAAGAGTTCAAAGCTGGGACTGCAGACAGCATTACTGGTTTAGTCATGTCAGACGACAAACAAACATTAAGTGTTACTTTTAAAGAAGCAAAAATTAACAACCTGACAAACCTATGGACGGCTCCTATGTCTAAGAAAGCATTCGAAGGAATTGCTGTTGCAGATATGGAAGAGTCTGATCCAGTTCGTAAAAATCCAGTAGGTACAGGTCCATTTAAAATTGTAAATATCCTCCCTGGTGAATCCATTGAAATGGAAAAACACGCAGACTACTGGAGAGGCTCACCACACCTAGATAAACTTATCGTAAAAGTTATTGATGGTTCGTTAATGGTTGGGGAATTAGAAACAGGGAACGTTCATATGAGTGCTTTCCATCCATCTATTCTTCCTCAAGTTGAAGAATTAAAGAATGTTGAGATTGTGGAAGTGCCTGGTTTATCTTATTACTACGTTGGATTTAAAATGGGTAAATGGGATGGTAGCAAGAACGTAATGGATCCAAATAATAAATATGTCGATAAAGACCTAAGAAAAGCAATGCTTTACGCCATTAACCGTCAAGAGTGGGTAGATGCATTTTTCAGTGGTCTTGGTGGTCCGGTTAATACACCAAGCCCATCCGCTCACTGGATTACAGCTTCTAGTGATGAACTACCAAATAACTATGAGTTTAATCCAGATAAAGCGATGGAATTACTAGATGAGGCTGGATATGTAGATGTAGACGGCGACGGTTTCCGCGAAGATCCGAATGGAGATAAGTTTGTTATTAACTTCGGTCACTATGACACTGGTAACCCAACTTACGAGGCACGTGCCAGAGCTATCACACAATACTGGGGAGATGTCGGTCTTCAAGCTGAATTAACGATGACTGAAGTCAACCTTTATTATGAGATGGTAGAAAACGACGATCCTGCGATTGAAGTATTCTACGCAGGATGGGGAACAGGTTCTGATCCAGATCCGTATGGACTTTGGGCAGAAGATGCGCTATGGAACTACCCACGTTGGGTTAATAAAGATTCTGACCAACTTATGTTAGATGCACTAAATATGGATCTACTCAAGGATGCAAATGGTCAAATTAGTGATGAAAAACGAAAAGAGATTTATGTTGAATGGCAAAAAATCATGAACGAAGAGCTACCAGTTCTTCCGATTATGGAGCTTAGAGATGCATGGGCTCTAAACAGCAACTTAAAAGGAGTCTCTTTCGGCGTTAATGGATTTAACCCACCAAATGAATGGTGGTTTGAACAGTAATAAACCCCCCCAAAGGTTTAGTTACTACTATAAGTTTATATCTTTGAATATAAGAGACCTCACATAAAAGTGGGGGCTCTTTTTAATTTATTTTTGCCAATCTAGGGTTGTATCGGAAAGTAGGTCAACTCTAAAAAAAAACATGGTAAAAATTACAAAAAATGAGTTTGTGCAAAATGTACAAAACGCTACATTTATCAACTTCTACTATAAACCTCTAGTAACTCAAGAAAGACAGGGCTTCTATCCTACTCTTTTAGTCCTATTAAAACTTTGGGCAATTTAGTCATTTTTCCCACGTTTCTGAAAATTTATAATTTTTTTAAAAAAAGTGTAGAATTTTAAATTCTAGTTTGATATATTGTTGTTAAAATTACAGAATTATTACACAATAACTGAATAGTTGTAACATAAGTCTCATTCATTTATGTTTCCATCCACTTTTAAGGAGGTGATCTCTACATATAGAGCTTACTTGCATTATTAAAATTACTAGATTTTTGGGGGGAAACAAAAAATGAATTTCAAAAAATCATCAATGCTATTGATGGTCATGTTGTTAGTCCTATCTATCTTCCTAGCAGCTTGTAATAGTGGAGATAAGGAAGAAGGCAAAACAGAAGACCCAGGTACTACAGAAAATAATGATAACGACGAAAAAGATGAAGACAGTGGCGATGAACAGCCTGCAAATGATGGACCTGTAAAAGGTGGAACTCTTACTTACGCAATGGAAAGTGAGTTCGAAGGTCTTTTAGATCTTGCATTTTACGGAATCGCTTCTGATGCAGAAATTTTAGGGTTCATCAACGAAGGTATGTATTCTTATGATGAAAACCTTCAACCAATTCCTTGGTTAGCTGATTGGACAGTGTCAGATGATAACTTAACTTATACATTTACACTAGTTCAAGATGATATTAAGTGGCACAACGGTGAAACATTAACTATGGAGGACTGGGTATTTGCGTTAGAAACAATCGCACACCCTGATTATACAGGTCCTCGTTATAATTATGTTCAAAACGTTGTAGGTGCTGAAGAATATCACGCTGGAGAAGCGGATAGCATTTCTGGTTTAGTGATGTCTGATGACAAGCAAACACTTGAAGTTACGTTTACAAAAGCTGCAATTAACAACTTAACAAACCTTTGGTCTTATCCAATGGCTAAAGCTGCGTTTGAAAGTATTCCTGTAGCTGAAATGGAAGAATCTGATCCTGTTCGTAAGAATCCAGTTGGGGTTGGACCATTTAAAGTAACAAACGTTCTTCCTGGTGAAGCAGTTGAAATGGTTGCTCATACAGATTACTGGAGAGGTGCTCCAAACCTTGATAAAGTTATCGTCAAAGTAATTGATGGTGCATTAACAGTTGGGGAATTAGAAACTGGAAACATTCATATGACTGCTTTCCACCCATCTATTCTTGAACAAGTTCAAGCATTAGATAATGTTGAAATCGTTGAAGTTCCTGGTCTTTCCTACTACTACATTGGTTTCAAAATGGGTAAATGGGATGGAAGCAAGAACATTTATGATCCAAACAATAAATACGCTAGTAAAAACTTAAGAAAAGCTATGCTTTATGCAATTAACCGTCAAGAATGGGTAGACGCATTCTTTAACGGATTAGGTGGACCAGTTAATACACCAAGTCCATCTGCTCACTGGATTACTGCTTCTAATGACGAATTACCAAACAACTACACTTATGATCCAGCTAAAGCTGAAGAACTTCTTGACGAAGCTGGTTATGTAGATGTTGATGGTGATGGTTTCCGTGAAGATCCAAATGGAGACAAATTTGTAATCAACTTCGGTCACTATGACACTGGTAACCCAACTTACGAGGCACGTGCTCGTGCTATCACTCAATACTGGGGTGACGTTGGTTTACAAGCTGAACTTGTTATGACAGAAGTTAACCTATACTATGACATGGTTGAAAAAGACGACCCAACTATTGAAGCATTCTATGGTGGTTGGGGAACTGGTGCTGACCCAGATCCATCTGGATTATGGAATGAAACTGCTCTATGGAACTACCCACGTTGGGTAAATGATGAGGCAAACGCATTATTAGATGATGCTTTAGATATGGATCTTCTAAAAGATGCTAATGGCAACATCGATAACGATAAGCGTAAAGAAATCTATATCCAATGGCAATCTATTGTAAACGAAGAGCTACCTATGCTTCCAATCATGGAGCTTAGAGATGCTTGGGCTATTAACGAAAACGTTAAGGGCATCACATTCGGAGTAAATGGTACTAACCCTGCTAACGAGTGGTGGATTGAGCAATAATCCACACTGTCCTCCCATAGGATTGTTATAACGGGCAAAAGAATACCATTACTTATATTTAGGCTTTAAGGTAAGAGACCTCACAAAAATTGTGGGGTCTTTTACTTTTTAATACAACATTAGTAGCTTGCTAGCTTCAGTATTTATGTTTTTATATGGATGTAACTGGAATAATGGAGTATGATAAAGGGGTAACGTATTAAACGATTTCAGTGTTGAGGGAGTTTTTACAGCATGAGCTATATTCAGAAGGGGACAACTCCGTTTCGTATGGCGAACTTAGCGTTATTTGCAGGTGGATTCAATACGTTTGCCATTCTATGGAGTACACAACCTCTACTGCCAGAAATTGCTAAGCAGTTTAATATTTCACCAACCGTATCTAGCTTAAGTGTATCGGCGACTACAATTACTTTAGCTATTAGTCTATTACTTTTTGGATCCCTATCAGAGGTGTTTGGTAGAAAGTCAGTGATGGCCATTTCTTTAATTGCCTCATCTATTCTTGTCATTTTAACGGCATTAAGTCCAAGCTTTCATTTTTTACTTTTATTTAGAATATTACAGGGTATTGCTTTAGCTGGGTTACCAGCCGTTGCGATGGCCTATCTAGGCGAAGAAATTGAGCCAAAGAGTCTCGGTTTAGCCATGGGTTTATACATAAGTGGTAATTCCATTGGAGGAATGGGCGGCCGGATTATTAGTGGAGTTTTAACCGATCTCTTTAATTGGCAAATGGCTCTTGTTGGGATTGGAGTTGTCAGTCTTCTTGCTAGTTTACTATTTTGGTACACACTTCCGGATTCCAAACATTTTAAACCGCGTAAATTTGAGTTTACAAAACTAGTGGGTTCTTTATTTAGTCAATTTAAAGAGCCAGGTTTAATTTATTTGTTTGCTATAAGTTTTTTATTAATGGGTAGCTTCGTTAGCCTCTATAACTATATTGGATTTCAACTACTGGCTCCTCCATATTTATTAAGTCAGACAGTTGTTGGTTTTATTTTTATTGTGTATCTCGTAGGGACATTTAGTTCTACTTGGATGGGGATGCTTGCTGATCAACATGGGCGAGGGCTGATTATTAAAATATCTTTATTAATTTTATTGGTTGGAGGCATCATTACAATACACTCGAATTTGTGGGTCAAAATATTGGGAATTGCCATTTTTACTTTCGGGTTCTTTGCAGGTCACTCTATTGCAAGTGGATGGGTAGGTAAAATAGCAACGCATGATAAAGCACAAGCATCAGCCCTTTACTTGTTCTCCTATTATTTCGGTTCCAGTTTCGGTGGTACAACTGGGGGGATATTTTATAGTGGTTTCGGATGGATCGGTGTAATCACGATGATTTCGCTATTCGCTATTCTAGCCATTGGATGTGCATTTGCTCTTGTGGGTACCCATAAAAGGAAACAAAAATTGAACGTAACATCCACACATCATATATAAAAATAGGGGGGGTTCGACATAGTCGGACCTTTTTAATTTGGTCTAAAAGAGGGAGGGAGCTTCAAATGTAAAAAGGCGCAAGCCCCCAATACGGTTACTTGCGCCAGAATTAAACGTTATGCTTTTTCTTCGAATAACTTAATGATCTCAATCATAACATTCGTTGCTTTTTCCATGTTATCAACTGAGATGTATTCATATTTACCATGATAATTTTCTCCACCCGTAAAGATGTTTGGTGTAGGTAGTCCCATATAAGATAGTTGAGACCCGTCTGTTCCGCCTCGAATTGGTTTGATGACTGGCTGAATATCTAATTTAGTCATAGCTTCATAAGCAATATCAACAATGTGCTTCACTGGTTCAATTTTTTCTTTCATGTTATAGTACTGATCTTTCATTTCTAAAATAATTTTGTCTTCACCGTATTTCTTTTTTAGTGCAGCAACAATGGTATTAACTCTTTCTTTTCGTTCTTCAAAGTTTTCACGGTCAAAATCACGAATGATATAAGATAGTTTTGTTTCCTCTACATCTCCTTGAATAGAGGAGAGGTGATAGAATCCTTCGTAACCCTCCGTATATTCTGGAGCTTCTTCATACGGTAATTGCTGATTAAACTCCATTGCAATTTTTGCCGAATTCACCATTTTCCCTTTTGCCGTTCCAGGGTGAATATTGTTTCCTTTTAATGTAAGTCTAAATCCAGCGGCATTGAAGCTTTCATATTCCAATTCACCAAGAGGACCACCGTCCATGGTGTAGGCATATTTTGCACCAAAAGCAGCGACATCAAATTTGTGTGGACCACGGCCAATTTCTTCATCTGGTGTGAATGCTACACGGATTTTTCCATGTTTGATTTCAGGGTGCTGGATTAAAAAATGCATTGCTGTCATTATTTCAGCAATACCTGCTTTGTTGTCTGCGCCAAGAAGGGTCGTTCCATCAGTAGTCATAAGAGTGTGACCCTTGTATTGTAATAGAGATGGGTATTCAGTGGGTGAAAGGATCACCTCAGGATTTAAGTGAATGTCACTTCCGTCGTATTTTTCAACTACTTGCGGATTCACATTTGTACCCGTAAAATCTGTAGCCGTATCTAGATGGGCTAAGAAGCCTATCGTGTCTACTTCCTTATCCGTATTGGAAGGAAGGCTGGCCATCACATAACCGTTTTCATCCATTGTGATTTCTTGCATTCCAATTTCCTTTAATTCTTCTACTAGCATTTTTGCAAGAGTCAATTGTCCTGGTGTGGAAGGGCATGTCTCACTAGTTTCATCTGATTGAGTGTCCACCTTAACGTATGTAGTAAGACGCTTGATTAAATCGTTTTTCAATTTCAACACCTCAATTATGTAAGATACTTTATATTTTATCATGTAGAAAGAAATTGGAATACGACGAAAGTTTTATCATTTCATGAAAAAGAGATTGGCTTTATACCAACCTCTACTCCGTTAATTCTTTAATTAGAGTCGGAGCCGCTTGAATGGCTCTTTGATCTTCTTTAATTTCACCAGGCTTATTTGCTTTTCCGATTAGATACCCTTCAAACGATGTACCAAAAAACTCAAAGATATGCTTGAACTGCTGAATAAGAGGGAGGCCTTTTATATAAGGAGAGTCTCCACCTACTGCAATGACATATGCTTTCTTTTCTTTCAATCGGTCTTTAAAGTGACTATATCGATCTTCTCTCATGATTTGTGACCATCGATCAATGAAGGTTTTCATTAAACTAGTCATGCTATACCAATAAATAGGGGTAGCAAATACTAAGACATCATGATCCAACATTTGATCTACAATCGCCGCCATATCATCATCTATTTCTGGAAAACCTTCTTCTGAGTGCCTTTCATCTTGTATATCTTGTATAAAACAGTCTCGTAAGTAAACGTGAGTAGCTTTATCCTCTGGAACTGCTAGATGTGCAAGGTATTCAGTATTACCATCGGACCTGGTCGATCCGTGGAACACGATGATTTTCAAATTGATTTCCTCCTAATCCTAACAAATTATCCCTTAAAGGAACCTTTATCTTCATTTTAAATACTATGTTCTTTTACTTCAATGATTCGAACTCAGGGACCAGAACGATATCTAAGATAAGCAACTTTATAATAGGGTGCTCTACTGGGCATGTCTTTATAAATGAGGCCATCATTGAAAGTACGGGGAACCCCATAAATACATTTAATCATTTGTGTCTATTTTCAAAACAATGTTTGACAATATTGTGAACTCGGTGAATAATATAATCATAAGGGGATGATCGAATGGAATCTAAAAAAATATTGAACGCCGTTAAATATGCAGGTGGCTCCGTATTATTTTCTGGGATTATGATGTTTATCATCGGCTTTTTCGTAAGCGGTTCCAGCCTATTAACGTCCATCAGTATCGGAACCATCATGGGAGCGGTATTTATATTCTTAATGGGTGTATTCTTTGTGGTCACAGAAGAGATGCAGGATAAAAACAGAGAGAGATTAGGTAGGCAAAATTAAAATAATCTATAATTAAAAAACAGACCAAATCAAAATATGAGATGGTCTGTTTTTTTTGTTTACATATAGCCCCATACCATTGCGAGTAAAGTACCAAACACAGTAACAAGGGCAATAATAACACCGTAATATACGTTTGTATAAATCGCAGCTTTGTCTTCCGTTTCACCCGCATGCATGAATACCACTAACTGAAGTCCTGCTTGAATAAAAGCAGTAATTAACAGGATGGTCATCCCAACTCCAAAGGACATTTCAAAGAAGTAAACCGCTAATGCAACAAAGGTGAGTACTAGAGAAAACACAAAGCCCATCACTTGTTTACGCGGGAATAGCTCTTTCATCATTACATCATTCCTTTCAAGTAGATGAAGCTGAAGATGAAGATCCAGACAACATCTAAGAAATGCCAGTAAAGAGAGAAAATAAACGATTTATTGGCTGTTGCAGGGGTTAACCCGCGTTTTTTCACTTGTAAGACAATAAACAGTCCCCAGAACAAACCAAAGGTTACGTGTGCACCGTGTGTTCCTAATGTTGTGAGAAGGGCAGCTGTAAATCCACTAGTTTGTATTCCAGCTCCAACGTGCACATAATGCATGAATTCATAAATCTCTACACCAAGGAAGGCGAGCCCTAAAAGTAGGGTAATACTAAAGAATGTAAGCATTGCTTTCGTTCTGCCAATTCTCATGGCATGAATTCCAAGTCCAATCGTAAAACTACTTGTTAAAAGTAGTAATGTCTCAATTAAAACGGGAGTAATTTCGAATATCTCAGCACCAGATGGCCCAGAACCTGTACGACCTTCTAGTGTAAAATAAGATGCGAACAAAGTCGCAAATAACATAATCTCCGCTCCAAGGAAAATCCAGAAGCCCAAAATATTTAAACTGTTTTGTCCGGTGCTATATTCAAGAGGCTGAGTGTGATCGACTTTCATCATCTAGCACCTCCCAATTTTTCTTCCGTTTCTATTATTTCATCCACTGAAATGTGGTATCCATGGTCTTCTTCTACAGACCGGTGAGCCATACAAGCGAAGATCCCAATTGTTGATAGGATAGCTGGAATCCAAAGACTAAAGATCATGCTGAATCCCCACACGTAGAAAATGGCACTCATGATAAATGGAACACCACTTTTATTTGGCATGTGAATTTCTTGATACTTGCCTTTAAATAGTGATTCTTTATTCTTTTTAGCATCCCAGAAAGCTTCACTAGAATTTACTTCTGGAGCAATGGCGAAGTTATATTCTGGAACTGGGCTATGCGTTGCCCATTCAAGGGAACGTGCATTCCACGGATCACTTGAAATCTCTCTTGATGCATAACGAGTGCTGTAATAAATGTTGTATACAATGATTACAAATCCAACCGCTAACATTAAAGCACCGACAAATGAAAGCATATTCCAAATACCAAAGCCAGTTGCTTCAGAGTAAGTGTACATACGGCGTGCTTGCCCATCTAGTCCTGAAATGAACATTGGGAAGAAGGCAACAACGGTACCACTGGCAATAAACCAGAACGCCCATTTACCAATTCGCTCATTTAACATGAAGCCAAACATTTTTGGCCACCAATAGGTTAGACCGGCTAACATCGCAAATACAACGCCTGGAATAATCACTAAGTGGAAGTGAGCAACTAAGAACATCGTATTGTGATACTGGTAGTCAGCACTTGCCATCGCTAACATAACACCTGTAACCCCACCGATTGTAAAAATCGGAATAAAACCAAGGGAATAAAGCATTGGAACAGTGAATTCGATTTTTCCTTTCCAAAGCGTAAACAACCAGTTGAAAATTTTAATTCCCGTTGGCACAGCGATCGCCATCGTAGTAATGGAGAAAATACTATTTGTTAGTGCCCCATGCCCCATGGTAAAGAAGTGGTGAGCCCAAACTAAGAAAGAGAGAAGGGAGATAATCACCATTGAACCAACCATGGATTTATATCCGTATAAATTCCTACGTGCAAATGTTGAAATCACTTCACTATAGATCCCAAAGGCAGGGAGGATTAAGATGTACACTTCAGGATGTCCCCAAACCCAAAATAGGTTCGCCCAAAGCATATCCATTCCGCCATTATTGGTTGTAAAGAAGTGCGTCCCAAATAGTCGATCCATTGTTCCCATTGCAAGAGCAACAGTTAGAACAGGGAAGGCAAACACGATGATTACGTTTGTAATCAACGATGACCAAGTAAACATTGGCATCTTCATTAACGTCATACCTGGTGCTCTCATTTTTAAAATCGTCGTGATAAAGTTAATCCCAGTCATTAACGTTCCAAGACCTGCAATTTGAATCGCAATCATATAGTAGTTCGTACCGACAGAAGGACTAAACTCATTACCGGCTAGTGGGAAGTAAGACGTCCATCCTGCATCAGGTGAACCCCCTACGACAAAGGAAATATTAAATAACATCGCACCCATAAAGAATAACCAGAAGCTTAGGGCGTTTAGTCGTGGGAAAGCGACATCGCGAGCCCCAATCTGGAGTGGAACTACAAAGTTCATGAGAGCCATGATAAAAGGCATCGCCATGAAGATAATCATAACCACTCCGTGCGTAGTAAAAATCTCATTGTAATGTTGTGCATCTAGTAATGTATTTTCAGGTACAGCAAGTTGAGCACGCATCATGATCGCGTCAACTCCACCGCGGAATAGCATGAGTAATGCTGAAATTAAATACATGATACCAATCCGCTTATGGTCAACGGTGGTTAGCCATTCTCGCCACAGGTATCCCCATTTCTTGAAATAGGTTAGTCCAGCAAAAATCGCAATGACCGTAATACCAATGGCAACCATTGACGCATAAATCGCTACACTAGGATGTGGTATGGCAAAACGTTCCAAGAACTCCATACATATGACTCCTTTCAGGATATAAAAATCAAACTAGGAAACTCTTAAACTCTTAACGTTCATGATCAGACTCTTTTGAATGACTGTCATCCTTTTCATTAGAATGATCTGTTTGTTCATGTTGCTTTTCATTGCTAGTTCCATGATTATGACCAGCGTGTTCACCTTCAGGAGGTGGTAAAAAGTCTAAGTGGGTATTCGAGAACGTTAACTGTCCAAGATGTCCGGGCTCTAAAAGCTCTGTAAATCGATCCTCGGTTAATGGTTTTGCCGTATCTTTCACTTCTTCGACCCATTCTTCATATTCAGCATTGGGCATTGCTTTTACATTAAATGTATTTTCGGCAAAGCCTTTACCACTAAAGTTGGCATTACGTCCTGAGAATTCACCAGGGACCTCCGCAACAATATTTATTTTCGTAACCATATCAGCCATCGCATATTTTTGACCTGCTAGCTGTGGTACCCAAAAGCTTGTAATAGGTCCATAAGAGTACAGTCTAAATTCGACTGGGCGATGGGTTGGAATAAATACATAGTTTACCGTTTCAATGTCTTCTTCTGGGTAGCTAAAATGCCATTTCCAGTTAGAAGATGACGCGTAAATGACTAATGGCTCTTGATCTTCATATCCTTTAGGGACCGATTCGACTTCGTACGTGCTTTTCACCGATACAATGGAAAGGAAGATGATAATCAAGACAGGAATACCAACAATGATTGATTCCACAATTACATTTCCTTCGATGTGAGGTGGTTCGTAGTCGTTACTTTGTTTGGAAGCTCGATATTTTACGAGCATGTATATCAAAATAGCAAATACAACAAAAACAATAATGGACATTGTCCAAATCGAAAGCATAATAACATCAGCAGTTGTTTCGGCTTGAGGTCCTTTCGGGTCCAGGACCAATAATGGTTCACAACCTGATAAAACAGTGACAATAGAAACAAGTAATAACAAAAATGGCCACTTGAATCTCATACAGGTACCCCTTTCTTCATGATCGAAATGATCCTATGTGATGTTTTTCACATTTTGTAACTATATCTTAAAATCTTATATTCTTTTTCTCAACAATTTGTGAAGGAGTTCACAAAACGTTCACCGATTTTGTGTGATTTATGTCACAGAACTTTCACTACTCTTTACCCGAATAGGGCAACGTTAAGTTAAAAATTTGACTTTTTATTTGAAGAAATAAATGGAAGGAAAAGAGATACACTAACAGAGAAAGGAGCATGATAAACAATGGAATTTACAATCAATTGGAAAGGGAAAATGGCCTTTGGGAGCGAAACACCATCGGGACATACAATCTTGATGGATGCATCAGAAGAGGTAGGGGGAGAAAATCAAGGTGCGAGGCCGACAGAGCTACTATTAAATGCAGTCGCTGGATGTACTGGGATTGATATCATTTCGATTTTACATAAAATGCGATTAGAACCAACCGCATTTCAAATGGATGTAAAAGGAGTACGAGCAGATGACCATCCGAAAAAATTCACAGACATTCATATTCATTACGCTCTAGACGGTGATTTACCAGAGGAGAAAGTCGTTCGTGCTATTGAGCTATCAAAAGATAAATACTGTTCCGTTTCACATTCATTAAGCTCTAACATTACTGTAAGCTACTCTATCAATGGTAAAGAAGGGGAAAAGTCTCTATAATAACTTGTATATTATGAAGTAAAGGAAGAGCCTATGGAGACTAAACAAGACATTCGAGAGCGGATATGGACGTACTTAGAGGAGAATAAGCTTGGTCGATTCCCATTTCCACTAAAGGGGAGAATCCCCAATTTTAAAGGAGCGGAAAAAGCAGCCCACTTTGTAACGACAATCCCTGGCTATAAAGATGCTAAAGTGATCAAAGTAAATCCCGACTCTCCACAGTTGCCGATTCGTGCACAAGCTTTACGTGATGGCAAAACAATTCTTGTCCCAACACCTCGGTTAAAAGCGGGATTTATTATGGTAAAACCTGAGTGGGTTCCAGCAGGGGGAGAGAGAAGAGCAGCAAGCTTATCTCATATTAAGTCGTACGGAAAGGAAATTCCTCTTACGGATATTCCACCCATTGATTTATTTTTTGTAGGTTCCGTTGCTCTTCAGCAAGACGGACGAAGAGTAGGAAAGGGAGAAGGGTATGCTGACAGAGAGTATGCGATTCTTCGAGAATTAGGAAATCCAGCTATCCCGGTTATTGGTACTGTACATAGTGGACAATTAACCGATGTAGATGTCCCGCGGGATCCTTTTGACTTAACGGTTGATTGGATTGCGACAGAGAGTGAACTCATCGAAACGAAAACACCCTATCCAAAGCCAGAGGGAATTCAATGGGAGCTTGTAACAGAGGAAGAAATGAATGAAATGCCGGTTTTAAAGGAGATTTGGGATATAAAGAGATCGCATTGAATAAAGCTAGCACAGTATTTTGAGTGCTAGTTTTTTCATTGTTGGGGAGGGGGGGACTTCCGCACTCAAATTCAAACTTTCGCACTCAAAACGGTATTGTCCGCACATAATTATACGATTTTCGCACTCAAATTAAGATTTGCACTCAAATTGTAAAAATTCGCACTTAAATATCATTTTTCGCACTTAAAAGTTGATTTTCGCACTCAAATCCAATTTTTCGCACACACCACCTAACCAGTCTACCATTTGCCTATGATATTCATTGACACAGAGTAGAATTAGGACAAAAAAGTTACTTACAGCCTTTTTAAGGAAGCTGCCTTCATTTAATTTATACAAAGACCTAGTAAAAATCGAGAAATATTAAAAAATTCCAGCCAAAAAGCATGGGAAATCCAAAATATATACTTTCCAACAACTATAAAAGGCAGCTCACTATAGCTGCCTTTCATTTTAATCGTTATTATACTTATCAAGATGATCCACTCTAACATTCGCTGTACTAGCTGAAGAAACACCTACATGATTTTTATATTCATCATTATAGAAAACATGAACGTCTACCATTCCAGATGGCTCTTTAGTGCCTCCGTTATACTTCATGATGTCTTCTCCGTCCATTTGGATCGTTTCAACAAAAGTCAACTTTCCAAATGCATCATTGGAGTAGTTTAACTCGTAATAGTTCAAATACTCATCTTGAGACATGTGAAGAGGCTCTTCAGATGCTAAAACCTTCTTCCAATCATCTAACTTCCAACCATCCTCAGTTAAAACGACTGTGTAATACATGGTATACGCACCATGCCCCAGCAAATTAACAGGTTCAAAGTTTTTCACGATAAATTCATCATTCGATTTCTCAACTACTGAATATTGAAAGTCAAAAACATGACTAGGTAAGAAATCTGCATCACAGCTACAGTAATACTCTTCAAGAATACCTTTTAAAATAGAGTCTGCGAATTTCTCCGTGCTAAATGGTAATAAATGTGGGCGGGCTACTTCATAATCTGGTTTACTATAGTCATCCCAAAAATCATGTACAGACCATTTATTTTCTTCCCCTAGTTGTTTAAAGGTCTCCCCAATCTGTAGAATTAAGTCTTGAGTGATCGTGAGCGCTTCCCCATCTTCAAGTGTAACTTCCGGTTCAAGTGGTAACCCATCTGATATTGTTTCTCCATCATCATTTGTTTCATCGGGTTCTTCTTCAGGTGGTGTAGATCCTTCATCAGATGGTGATTTTTCTAAATCATCCACTATATCAGGTACTTCGACCGCATCCGTTTTATTCATAAAATAAAAACCACTGCCTATCAAAATGACGATAATAGGAATAATCCAAGCGATTTTCTTCATTAAAATGCCCCCTTGTTTGCACCCTTACTTTCTGTTCCTCTTAATTAGACGAAAAGGAGCGAGTTCTGTTGCATTTTTCCGGATAATTCCAACATAAATTCTAGAAAAATATTTATCTTGTCCAAACACATGTTAATCATTTGAATAAGGTATAGTGGAGGGCTAAACTCATGAGTTTGTAGGCGGATTTACATCTAGTTGTAAACAATTATTATGTAGGCGTCTTTTTGGTGTATGAAAAAAATCCTTCGAACTGAGAACCGCGAGCCCTCTAATGCTTACATTCCCCTACAACTCTAAGGCCAGCATTTTGCCGTGCTGGTCTTTTTTCTTTTTTCATAAAATACCCTGTCCTTTTCCGCCTTTCACCTGTACTTAATAGGTGAAGGGAGGTGAGACAGATGGCAACAAGGAGTTTTATGGTTTCACGTATTCGTTTAACATTTAACCACGGGTTAGATCAAGAGGGGAAGCCAATTTTAAAAGCAAAATCGTACAGCAATGTTAAAGAAGTTACAACGCCTGAGCAAATTTTAGCTGTATCACAAGCTATTGAGAGCCTATGTTCCTACGAATTGCACTCAATTCAGCAAAATGATACGGCTGAGATTACTGGTTAATGAGTAGTCTCGATATCCCACTAAGGAAAGGAGGTATAGGTTATGGCAAAGACACTTGAACTAGAATTCGAAACAGCTTCTGGAAAGGTAAGTAAGCTTTCCATTAACGATCCGGTTGAACCTGTAGACCCAGTTGCTGTTGAACAAGTCATGAACACTATCATTCAAGAGAATGTGTTCGAAACGAGTAATGGCGATTTCGTAGCTGCTCTCGGGGCTAGACTTGTCGAGCGAAATGTTACTGACTACGACTTTGAAGCGTAATAATCACTAGGGGCTGTTTTATTGAAACAGTCCCTTTTCTAATACCTAAGAATGGAGGTGAGAAAAAATGGAACAGTGGATTTCTTTTGTAGGTGAAATTGGATTTCCAATCGTGGTCACTCTATTTTTACTGCATCGAATCGAAAGTAAACTAGATACATTGATTCAATCCATTCAAAGCCTTCCAGAGAAGCTCCATTCATAGCAAAGTGTGAAATCCTCTCGACTATTGGGAGGATTTCACTTTTTATAGGCGTTTCTTGGGGTGTTATAATGAAGAGAAAAAAATAGAAATTCATGCAGGAAAATAGATAGATTGTGACGAAAAAATAGATATAAAGAACAAATGTTCGGAGGGGTTCAAATGAAATTTATCCATACCGCAGATTGGCACTTAGGTAAACTTGTGCACGGGTTATATATGACAGAAGACCAAGCCTATATGTTGGAACAATTTATTCAATTGGTAGAAGAGGAAAAACCAGATGCTGTTGTTATTGCTGGTGACCTCTATGATCGGTCCGTACCACCTACACACGCAGTTAACCTACTTAATGATATCCTTTTCAAATTAAACGTAGAAATGAAGGTCCCCGTTGTTGCCATTTCAGGAAACCACGATAGTGCAGAGAGACTGTCATTTGGTTCATCTTGGTATCAGCATCATCAATTTTATTTACAAGGAAAGCTCGAGGATTCTTTCAAGCCGGTTACAGTTGGGGATTTGAACTTTTTCCTCGTCCCTTATGCTGAACCAGCGACGGTAAAAGAACTGTTAGAGGATCCCTCTATTACGAATCATGATGAAGCGATGAAAGCAATTATGGGGAAATTAGAAGCTTACATAAATCCTGATGAACCTAATATTTTTGTAGGACATGCTTTTGTTATTGGTGGTCAAACAAGTGACTCAGAAAGAACGTTGTCAGTAGGAGGGGCAGAATGTGTATCTTCCCATTTATTTGCGCCATTTACCTATACAGCCTTAGGGCATTTGCATAATCCTCATGCCTTATCTCATCCCACTGTTCACTATTCTGGATCTCTATTAAAATACTCATTTTCAGAAGCTACTCACAAAAAATCAGTTTCGATTGTAGAAATTGATGAAAAAGGTGTGGCTACTAGAACAGAAAAGTTTTTAAAACCGAGAAGAGATATGAGAGAAGTTGAAGGGTACTTAGATGAATTGTTAGACCCAAGCTTTTATAAAAAACAAGAAACAGACGACTATTTAAAAGTGAGTCTCTTAGATGAAGGGGCACTTCATGAACCGATTCAAAAATTGCGACACGTCTATCCAAATGTCCTCCATTTGGAACGGAAAGTGGATTGGATGGACGCTAAGAAAAAGCAAGTCTATCAGACCGTGCAGCAAAACAAAATGTCTGAAGTAGAGTTATTTGAGATTTTCTATCAAGAGATGACAACAGCGACATTTTCTGATGAAAAGAAAAAGTGGCTAGAAGAAATTGTGGATGAAGTGAAGAAGAAGGAGAGTGTGACCCTATGAGACCTCTAATTCTAACGATGCAAGCATTCGGTCCATATGCTGGCCAAGAAATCATCGATTTTAATGTTCTTCAAGATAAACGTATGTTTTTAATTTCTGGTAAAACCGGAGCAGGTAAGACTACCATTTTTGACGGAATCAGTTTTGCATTGTACGGAAAAGCAAGCGGGGAAGACCGCAATGGCCCAGAACTACGTAGTCATTTTGCAGATGATGATTGTCAAACGGAAGTGTCCTTAACATTTCTACTACGTCAAAAGAAATACTTTATTTTACGTTCCCCTCAACAGGAAAAGAAGAAAGCTCGTGGGGATGGATTTACTACAGTAGGTGCAAAAGCTGAACTGTATGAAATCAAAGAAGATGGCAGTCAGACTCTACTCGCCTCAAACGTTCGTGATGTAGATGAAAAAATAAAAGAAATCATCCAGATGGATTTTCACCAATTTAAACAAATTCTCATGATTCCACAGGGGGAATTTAGAAAACTACTAACTTCAGATAGTAAAGATAAAGAAGTGATTATGCAAAGGCTCTTCCACACTGAAGTTTTTAAAAGAATCGAAGAAAGATTGAAGGAAAAAGCGCAAGAGTGGAAGCAGAAAATCCAAGCTTCACTAACAGAGCGGAATCAGTGGCTACACGACATCAACGTAGTCATGCTTGAAGAATTGAAGGATGAACTTCAACATAATGAACTACATTATGAGCGAGTTTATGACCTGCTAGATAAAGAAATAAATCTTATGGGTGAGAAACTGGAAGAACAAAAAAAAGAAGTAGTCAAAAAACAAACTGAACGGGACCGACTACGTGACGAGCTTTTAAAGGCAGAACAAATTGTTAAGCACTTCGAAAACAAAGCCCTTCTTGAAAAGCAAAAGCAACAGCTAGAGAATAAGAAAGAACAGATAAAGACCCTGGAAAGCTCCATTGAAAACGCACGGAAAGCGGAAAGGCTGTTTAAACAAGAACAAGTCTGTCATCGACTAAAAAAAGAACTTGATCAAGTCAAAGGTGCTAAGGACGCACAAAACAAGCTTAAAGAAGAAGCTTCGCAAAAAATGAGAGACTTAGTGATCCGTCTTGAAGTATTAAAAGAAATAGAACCTCATAGAAAAAAATTAGCGAGTGAACTACTACAGCTTGAAGCTTTGAAAAAGGATATGGAATCCTTACATAGTGTTCAAGAAAAAGCAACGTCGTTAGAAAAGCAAAAAAAGAGTTTATTATCCGACAAGAAAAATCTTGAAGATCTCTTGTTAAAGGAAAAAGAAAAATGGGCAGCTGACCAAAGGCTTGAAAAGGAATTACACGAAAAGCAACTTTCCGTTATAGAGCTGAAGGATGAATTGAAAATAGCTGAGGAAACACTTAAAAAGCTTGAACAAGTGCAAAAGCACCAGGTCAACATACAAACAGTAAAATCAACTGCCTTACAGAAAAAAGTTGAAGTCACACAGCTTGAAACCCAATATAAGAACGAGGGTAAACAAATCGAAGAAATCGAACAGCAGTGGCAAAATGAACAAGCTCGCATTCTAGCACATTCCTTACATGATGGTGCAGCATGTCCTGTTTGTGGTTCAACGGAACACCCACAGAAAGCGGATATGCACGAGGCGTTTACTTTTAATCCTGATACATTAAAAGAGTTAAAAGAATCTAGAAAACAAACGGAAAGTAAACTACTGGTAGCTCAAAGCGAGCATTCCCAACTTACAAATAAATGGGAGCATGAGCAAGAATTAGCAAACGAACTTATTAAGGAACTCTTGGTTTATAACAAGGAGTTTTCAGACGAAAAACTTGAACATTATCTAGATGACTCAAGAGGGAAGTTTCAAATTTTACAAGGTAAACTCAAAGAGTATGATGCCATTAAAACTGAAATAGCATCGATTCAAGCTCGTATTGTAAAATCACAAGAAAATGTGGAGAACTTGGAAGCAAAGCAAAAGCAATTGGCTGAAAAAGAAACAGAGGTTTCTGGTCGTTTGATTGAAGCTAAAACTCAGCTTCAATATATCCAGCAATCGATCCCTGAAGATATTAAAACGTTCGATGAGTTTAAAATAAAACTCCAATCTCTTAAAGAAGAGCTACAACGAATGGAACAAGAGCTGGAGCAAACACAAAAGGGCTATCAAGATATTAAAGATATTTATAGCACGACCGTTGGGAAATTAGAGAGCTTAGAGCAGCAAATAGCTGATATAGATAAAAAGTTAGAAGTTGAACGGAACCAATTTGTCCAGCAATTGAAGGATGAAGGCTTTGAGAATTATGCACACTATGAACAATCAAAGCTCACCGATGATAAATTAAATGAAAACGAAAAACTGGTACGCTCTTATTGGGAAGAGTTACGCTCTGTAACGGATCGTCTCAAGGATTTAGCTGATTTATTACTAAATGTAGAGGTACCAAATATAGACCAGCTTAAGTCCAAGTGGAATGAACAAGAGAACAGATTGAAAGAAGCACAAGAACAAGTGAATACATTAACCTATCAATTACAGAGAAACGTGTCAGTAATGGAAAAAGTCACAGATCTATCTGAACACATTCGTGAAAGTGAAAACCAATATAAAATTGTTGGTGAACTCGCTGATATTTCTAAAGGTCAAAATACGTACAGACTTTCATTCGAACGATTTGTGTTGGCTGCTTTCCTGGATGACATTTTAAAAGTGGCTAATGGACGATTAAAAAATATGACGAGCGGTCGTTATGTGTTAATCCGTAAATCGGATCGTTCAAAAGGAAATGTACAAAGTGGTCTAGAACTTCTCGTCTACGATCAATACACTGGTCAGGAAAGGCATGTTAAAACCCTATCAGGGGGAGAAAGCTTCAAAGCTTCATTGGCCTTAGCACTAGGACTTGCGGATGTCGTGCAACAATATGCAGGTGGTGTATCACTCGAAACCTTATTTATCGATGAAGGCTTTGGAACACTCGACCCAGAGTCCCTTGACCAAGCCATTGAAACACTTTTCGAACTGCAAGGCAACGGTCGACTCGTTGGAATCATTTCGCACGTACCAGAGTTAAAAGAACGAATTGATGCAAGGCTAGATATTATTTCATCGCAGACAGGTAGCACAACGAGATTTAATATTGATGCGGTAGTGCGGGGGTAGAAAAGTTAAGTGGGTTGCTGGATTGTTCGCACGCGAATAAATCACGGCTAAATGCGATTATTTAAAACAAAAACTGGCACCCAGCTTCACCGTCAAATAAGGGGGCGATGAGATGAAAAGTATTGGAATTGATGCAGGAGGGAGTTTACTTAAACTCGCTTATTTAGAAAACAACCGGTATCACTATAAACAGTTCCCCATTCAAGATCTAGATCAAGCCGTTTCTTGGGTTCAGCTCACGGCACCTCAAGCAACCTTTAAAGTAACAGGGGGGAAGGCTTCAATCGTACAACAAAAACTGACTGGAGCAGATGTTAAAATTGTTCCCGAGTTTGATGCGGTTTGCTTAGGGACAAAAGAAATGATCATTCATGAAAAGCATTATTTCCATGATTTTATGATTGTTAGCATGGGGACAGGGACCTCGTTTTATTTAATGAAAGAGAACCAATATGAGCGGCTTTTTGGATCTGGAATTGGAGGAGGCACTCTTTTAGGTTTAGGTCAACTATTGCTTGCCACTCGTGATTTTCAACAAATTGTAGAACTAGCCAAAAAGGGTGAGCGGAACAGCGTGGACCTATTGGTAAAAGACTTATACGAAGGGGAAGAACCTCCCATCCCAGGTCATTTAACGGCAGCTAATTTCGGAAAACCGGATCTATCCCAAAGCCCGGTAGAGGATGTGGCCGCAGCCCTATTTCAAATGATAGGTGAAACAATGGTGTTACTTGGAAAGCAATTTGCAGCACCCCACCAAGTCCAAAAATTTGTTTATGTAGGGGGTACGATTTCACACAACCCTCCTTTACAAAAAGTTATCAATAGTTTTGATTCTATGCTTCAACATGAATCCATCTTTTTACAAAATGGTACGTTTGCAGGGGCTGTTGGAGCCCTTGTGTACTAGTAATGGATAAACCTCCTACGCAAGGGAAAAATACCCTTGAAAGGAGTGATACTTGATGAAGAAAAGAGAAGTAAAGTATGATGAACCAACCATTGCTGAAGGTATGAATACAGAGGATCAACTTCAACAAGATGCATCACAGGAAGAAATTGAAAAGGGTGATTACACCGAAGTTACAACTCTTTCATTAGATGAGAATGATCCTAGTTAAAAAAGAGCAGCAATCCTTCAAGTGATTGCTGCTCTTTTTTCTATCTAACAATCAAATATCCCCTAAGAATCTCTTTTACATATGTTAATATATGGATAGATAGTAGGGGGGATCTCTATGATAAAGAAAATAATAATAGCTACTTTTTTACTTACATTCGGTTTTCATTATTCCAATGGTTCGGTTTCTGCCTGTGAATTAGCGCCTAAAACCATGAGCTACTTTTATCATGCACCTCAAGAAGTGGAAAAATTAAAAGATGTTAAAGGCGTGCTTTATGGAAAAGTTCTTAGAACAAAGAATGGTGGGAGAAAAGCTACTTTCGAAGTCTTTCAAGGGATTGGTGATTTTGTTTTGCCCTCCACTATCATAGAACTACCAACAACGATTGCTAATATTCCTCGACCACATCCAAAGAATGGAGTCGGGTATACAAGCTGTGATGGGGTTGATTTTTCTGATACCTTTGATGCTGGTCAAGAGTATCTAGTATTCTTCTCGCATGCATTCCCAATGAGTTTATTAGAAGCAGATGGATATACCAGCATTGAAGTAGTCGATGGGCACACTTATATTACTCCTGAAACAACCATCCATGTTGAGGAAGTTTTTGCTCATTATGAGGATACATTAGGTAAACAAAGTAAAAACAGCGAGCAGATAGTTACCGCTAGTAATTGGAGGATGTATTCATTTTTACTTTATTTAATTGGAGCTGCTAGCATCCTACTAATCTATAAATACCTTTTTAGAAGAAGGTGATGCTATGAATATACAAGGGATCAACCATTTATTATTTTCGGTTTCAGATTTAGACCAATCCATCCAGTTTTACAAAAAAGTATTTAATGCCAAGTTGTTGGTGAAAGGGCGAACTACTGCATACTTTGACCTAAATGGATTATGGCTGGCGTTAAATGAAGAAAAGCATATTCCAAGAGCTGAAATTCACCAATCCTATACACATATTGCTTTTTCGATTCATGAGGAAGACTTTGATGACTATTATCAAAAGCTTGTGAATTTAGATGTTCACATCCTACCTGGGCGAAAAAGAGAGGAGAGGGATAAAAAGTCAGTTTACTTTTCAGACCCTGATGGACATAAGTTTGAATTCCACACGGGCACGCTTCAAGATCGTTTAAATTATTATAGACAAGATAAAAATCACATGACTTTTTATGAAGACGGTTGATTTTGACAACACTAAGTATAAAAACTTAGCTTGGTGATTAGATGGAAACATACTTTCATATAGATGGAAAGGAACCTTTTGTACTTTTTTCATTCACTCATTGGATGACATTAGTCGTAATACTTAGTACCATTGTACTTATTTATTTGTTTCGGAATTTCCTTAGAAACACGGGAATCAATCGGCTTATAAGAATCAGCATTGCGCTTATCTTAATTGTATCCGAAATATCCTTACACACATGGTTATGGCATTTCGATCAATGGGATATCCGATACTCACTTCCTTTTCATCTTAGCAGTATTTCGCTCCTTTTATCTAGTGTTCTTCTACTAACAAAGAGTTATCGTTTGTTTGAATTTACATACTTTGCTGGGGTTGGAAGTGCACTTCAAGCAATGCTTACACCTGATATAAGTTCGTATACATTTCCCCACTTCCGATACGTTCACTTTTTCATCTCTCATGGAGGGATTGTAGTAGCCAATCTATTCTTTGTCATTGTCGAAAGGTATTTGCCCTCTTTCCAAAGTTTATGGCGCGCATATATATATTTAAATTTATACACCTTTTTCATTTTTTTCTTAAACCTTTTACTCGAAGGGAATTACATGTATATCTCCCAGAAGCCTTTTAATCCTTCTCTGATTGATTATTTAGGGCCGTGGCCATGGTATATCATTCCACTAGAAGTCATTACTCTATTAACTTTTTTCATTTTATATTTACCATTTTGGTTACATCGTAGATTTAAATAAGGGGTATGAAAAAACCGCCAACCCGTAGGGAAAAGCGGTTAGTTGGATTCACTTTTTTGGCGCTGGCTTTCGCTTCAAAAATAGTACAGCTGATACTAAAAGAATTATTCCTGTTAGGATAAAGCCTCCGTTAGCTGTGAGTTCTAATAGTCCTGTTAAACTCGAGCCGATGACCACCCCAAATGAAAAAAAGGCGTAGAAATATCCGTAGGCTTTGCCGCGATGTCCTTTTTCAGTCGATTCAATTAAAAGTGAGTTGATAGAAGGGAAGAGGAAGGCAAAGCCAACTCCATATAGTCCCATCGTTAAATAAAGAACCGTAATCTGTTCCACCGCACTTAAAAGAAGAAGGCTAACTCCCATAATCGACATCCCGAAGGTTAACGTTTTTAAAGGAGAAATTTGATCAAAAATCCGGTTAATAGGTAGCAAGAATATAACAATAGCTACAATTCCGAACGTACTTAATAATAAACCACTAGTTTTTGTGTCAAATCCCAACTCTCCCACTTTTAGAGGGAGCATGTATGCTAAGACTCCTTGGGCAAACATCAAGAAAAAGGCTCCCAAAAAGGCCTTTATGATGGACGAATTTTGAAAAAAGCCTCTTATGAAAACAGATTCTTTCGGTTGCTGTTTGGCCACTTGATTTATAGGATACTTCGAACGTAAAAGGAGTAATACTAGTACGCCAAATAGGAACATCAGTACCGCTACTACCATTAGAACGGAAACTTCACTTGTCCGGCTCGCCATGATTCCGCTGAAGGCGGGACCGATAATGGCTGCTAATCCAACGCAAGCCCCTGTTAAAGCAGATCCTTGTCCTTTTTTCTCCTGATTCCCTGAGTTCGCAAGGTACGTAAAAGCAGCAGGTACAATAAGACCAGCTGTAAAACCGTGAATAAAGCGAACAGCCAACAGTACCCAAGCACTTGTTGAAAGCGAGTATAAGAATAAAGAGCCACTAGTAAGGAATAACCCAGACAGTAAAATGACAAACGGTCCTCTTTTATCAGTTAAAAACCCAGAGGCTACATTGCCGATTGTGTTTGAAAAGGAATACATCCCAACAGCTAGCCCAGTTAAGAATGGGGTGGCACCAAGGGAAGTAGCTAATGGTGTCATAATCGGTAACTGAGTAAACAAATCAAAAAAAGAAATAAAAATAATAAAATAAACAAACACACGCATGTGACGAGCGCCTCCACTTAATATCTACCTTAATCTTCTCCTTTTCTGGAAGAATAAGCAAGAAGTAAACCTTGCCGAAATCGTGACAAAGGTAGACCCTACGCTTGTATTTAGGTAGAATATGTGAAGAATGACAAGTTAAAAAGGTGGTAAAGACAATGAATAATGAAAAAGCAAATGAAGGGCTTCCTCCCAAAACCTGCTCCATTGAACGCTTAATTACTAAACAAGAAGATATTGAAAAAGTACTGAACGGTGAAAAAACAGCAACTAGACGAAATGGAAGATACGCAGACGTTGGTGAGTTCATGACGCTTGAAGGTAGAGAGTTTGTCGTTGAACGAGTTTACCGTCAATCGCTCGGAGAACTGACGGACGAACATGCACGACAAGAGGGCTATCAAACAGTTGATGATTATAAAGAAGCAATCTTGGCTATGCATCCAGGTATGCCATGGGCACCACAAATGAAAGTGTGGGTTCATGAGTTTGCGCCGGTCAAATAACCGTGTACACGTTCTATAAACTAATTGTATACATACACGTACTCAGTGCGGTCGCATCAATCGGTCCCTTTTTCGTTTTACTACCTTTGTTGAAAAAAATAAAGGTTGCTGCTGGAGAAGAAGTGCCGGCATATATCCAGGTATTCCGATCATCCACCCTTCTAGTAAAACACGCTGGACATGTGTTGGTCGGATCCGGCGTTGTGTTAATTTGGCTAGGCTCATGGCCATGGTCCACCTCCTGGATCGTTATGACCTTAGTGGTCATGTTCAGCTCCATCATCTTCCTAGCACGTGCGTTTACTCCAACTCTTAAGGAATTCGATACACCCAGCCATGACAGGGGCATGCTAGTGGCAGCGCTACACCGGGCGGTTTGGACGTACCTCGGGTTATTGCTATTAATGCTTTGGTTTATGGTGGTTAAGCCTGTTTGGTGGTAGGTGTGTGCCAACGGGTTGTAAGCGCATCTTCGTGGTGCGCTTTTTTTGTAACCGGGGGTTGGTAAAATTGGGTGTTTATTCTGGTAGAGTGAGCTTCAATACCGTAAGGGTCGCGACAGTACCATATGGATATATGAACGGTGCGCATTTAGTAATTCTCTAGTAAGCCAGGTAAAGTTTTGATTGGAAAGGAGTGGGGGATGTTCCATAAAACTTCGAACGTAAGCAGGTACTAGCTTGGGAAACAACACTTTGGTTTCGGCAGGAGCTTTTTTTACAATTTGTTTTGGATAGGCAAGCACAACCGCTCCGTATACGGGGATTGAAACTCCACGCGCCTTTAGCCATTCGCCAAATAATTCTCTATTTCTTCCTAATTGTGCAGCGGGCTATCAAATCCATCTGTCAGCCCTTCATCGGTGGTTCGAACTAATTGTGGTGGATTATCTTTAAATTCCAGTGTGCCAGCTATGTTTTTTACTTCAAAAAGGATTGCGCAAGAAAGTGTAATAATGGTGGTATCCAGTTGAAAGGATTCAGAAGTAGCAAGTTGGAGGTCGTGTAATATCCCGTGTTTAAAGAGGAAATTATGTCTACTAAGTAATTGTTCCAGTTGTTCTTCACCTCCAATTCCGGCCAGAAGGGAAGATTGTTTGTTTAATAGAACTTTGTATTTCGCGTGATGAGATGATAAACGATCAATTGCCTAATTTATCCCCTCAAGCGAAAGAGACGGATCTCTCATTTTTAAGTTAATATAATTCACCTCATTTCATTTTAATACTTTCATAATATCACTAAAAATAATAGGGAAGAAGCCATAATTTACTTCCCTAACAAAAAGCCACCCAACCAAAATGATTGAGTGACTCACATTAAAATTCTTCATACCGCTCCCATTTCACTATCTTCTCCAACACAATCGAAATCAACATTCCCATCACTAAACCATTGGATATAAATGGGCGAATTAAGATGGGCGCACTATTAAAGATTTCAGGATCTACATTCATCAAACTAATTCCAATTAAAACAGGAACGGCCAATCTAAAGATTGTGTTTGATGTGAATACGGCTCCGTTTAAACTGCTATAGGATGTTCCAAACAATTGCATGTATGCTACAAATAGTACTGCATTTCCAACTGTAATCGGCATAGTAGCCAGGAACGATCCAAACAGCGGAATGAGTCCAAAGAGTGTTAACAAGGCTCCGCCGATGTAGAATGGCTTCCTTTCATAGATTCTAGTACTTTGTAAAAAACCGATGGAAGATGTAAATGGTGTATACGGAACTAGACCAAAACCAGAGGCTACAAGAGAATAGAAACCAGTTAAAAACATAGAACCTCGATATTGTTTGGCTTCGGGTTGATCTTTATATATTTTTGAAGCCGACTCAATGGAGGCAATGGTGTTACTTAGGTTCAACATCCCTGCAATGAAGGCTACAAAAATGATCCCATATTCTAAATTTGGTTCTCCCAATGGAAATAAAGTAAAGGATGCTCCAGATTGCTCTACGGTTGTTATTTTTTCTGGGAATAGAATGGCGTAAAGAATCCAACCAACTACAATTCCAATCAAGATTGAAAAGTTGCTAACGAATGTATTGCCTTTCATCTTTAACAAAATCACTAAAATAACTAGGCCAAAGGATAGTAAAGTAATCGGAATATCGATTGTTCCATCGGGTGATTTACCTAACATCCCATCGAAAAAAATAAAGATTAGTTGGAAGGTTAATAGAAACAAATACACTGAAGTGACCATCGGTGTAAAGATGGTGCGGATTACAGAAACTAGGTTAAAGGCAGCCAGTAAAATGGTTACGAATGCTGCTAAAAGGATACCAGTGGCAATTCCACCACCGACTTCGGTGAGCGTTAGTCCCAGTGAGGAAGCAGAAATCGCAATGTTCAGCATGAGACCCCACCATAGGCCAGAGTGACCTTCCATCAGTGGATAACGATGCCCGATTCTACCTTGTAACAGACTAGCGATTCCAGTAAATATTAGAGTGCTTCGAATCATCATGGCGATTTGATCAGGAGGCAACTCAAAAGCGGTTCCAATTGAAACCGGAACGACAATTGTATTGGCAAAAATAAAAAATAGCCATTGAACAGAAGAAAATAGAGTAATAGAGTTCAATGATTTAGACAAGGGAAACCCTTCTTTCTGTAAAATCTATAACAAAGTCCTATCCTATTATAATGCAAATTGTAAAAAGTGAAAGAAGTCTTGCCTAAAACTCTATTCAACCATTTTTTTCAATGGTAACCTAATGATAAAGACCCAATAAAAGGAAGAGGACCATGTTATTTTTTGATATAGATGGTACGTTACTAGATTATAAACTAGCTGAATCTACAGCAGTCCAATTATTTTACAAACAAAATCAACGCGAATTTACCATCGATGAAAAAGAATTTGTTCAACAATGGAACATTCTTTCAAAAGAATACTATCAAAGATATTTAGACGGTGAATTTAGTTTTCAAGATCAACAAGTAGCAAGGATGCAAGAGCTGTATTTATTAGGAGGGAATAGCATAGGTAAGGACGAGGCAACTGAGCTGTTTCGCTTATATCTAGCCTATTTCCAATCCAGCTGGGTTCCGTTTGATGACGTGATGCCTTGTTTAACAAAATTACGTGGAAAAATGTTAGGCATTATTACCAACGGGGACCCCGATCAACAAAGAATGAAATTAGAGAAACTAGGAATCTTGCATTTTTTCCAAGTAATTGTTGCCTCCGGGGAAGTTGGTGTAGCAAAGCCAGACCCTGGTATTTTTTACAGTGCTTGTGAAAAAATGGGGAAAGAGCCCGAAGAGTGTGTGTATATTGGAGATGATTTGAAAGTAGATGTCTTGGGTAGCATGAATACAGGTATGAGAGCTATTTGGCTGAATCGGAATGGGGCATCTAGCGATAACCGCCAAATTTTAGAGATAAATAGTTTAGGGGATATACAAAACTTGTGAAATTTGTGAGGTGTATATGTTGAAAAAATGGTATGGCGCAGCTGGTTTATGTGTGAATGAAAGAAATCAGGTTCTAATGGTGTTACAAGGAAGACCAGAGTAAGAAAAAACGTGGTCAATCCCAACTGGTGGAAAGGAAATGGGAGAAAGCTTTGAAGACTGTTGCAAGCGGGAAATACTGGAGGAAACTGGCTATCAAGTAGAGGTTTTAGAGGAATTTTACATAAAAAATAGAGAGTATCAGGAACTCGGAATTACAGCTGAAGTGCATTATTTTATAGTAAAAGCTGTTGGTGGAGACATGAAAATCCAGGATCCTGACATGCTAATCTATGAAATCGCTTGGAAATCAATAGATGATATAGATGAATTACTTCTTACTTATCCTGAAGATTTGTCTATGTTTCAAGACATGGCTAAGAGGAGCGGATGATGATGAAACGGATTGCTGTATTTTGTGGGGCCAGTTCAGGGAACGACCCTATCTACATACAAGAAGCTAAGCGATTAGGTAAAACTTTAGCGGTCCATGGGATCGAACTCGTATATGGTGGGGCGACGGTCGGCTGTATGGGGGCTGTAGCTAATGGAGTACTGGAATCGGGCGGAAAGGCCATTGGGGTCATACCCGAAAAATTAGCCAATATAGAAATTGCGCATGAACATTTGACCGAACTACATATTGTTAAAAATATGCATGAAAGAAAAGCCATGATGGCGGACCTTGCAGACGGATTCATTGCCTTACCTGGTGGGGCAGGAACTTTAGAGGAATGGTTCGAGGTATTTACGTGGGCACAAATTGGGTATCATGCCAAGCCATGCGGATTATTGAATGTCAATAACTATTACACACCCCTTTTGTCACTCTTTGACCATATGATCGGAGAAGGATTTGTGAGAAAAGAATACAAGGACCTAATTGTAATGAATGAAGATCCGGCTACTTTAGTGGAACAGTTTGTGAAACATAAAGGAAAGGTTGAAAATCGATGGGAGAGGTAATATATAGGGTTCAGCATATCCGACATGAAGAAAAGCTGTATCATGATCACTGCTATGAAAATTATAAGTTGTTTGAACAAGGTTCCTGGTTACACAGGCCAGTTCAAACTGTTATGGATATGTTGTCCCTATTTGAGAATCAAAAAGACTTAAAGGTTCTCGACTTAGGAAGCGGAGTTGGAAGAAACAGCATTCCCGTAGCTCAAAAAATAAAAAATCTAAACGGACAAGTTGTATGCGTTGATTTTTTAGAAAGCGCTACTTCTAAATTGGAGCAATATGCTTTAGAAAATCACGTAGAAAACGAATTAAAAATAGTGAAGGAAGACATTGGAGAATTCGATATTCTTCCGGGTACATTCGATTATATCGTTGCGGTCTCGAGCTTGGAGCATGTTGCATCTGAAGAGGTTTTTGAACGTGTGCTAGCAAGGATGGTTGAGGGTACTAAAGATAAAGGAATTAACTGTTTGATTGTGAACTCAGAAGTTGCGGAGACTGAAATCAAAACAGGTAAGCGACTTGAAGCCATGATGGAAGTGAATCTTTCAACAGAGAATTTGTTAAGAAAATTAAAAGCCTATTATAAAGGATGGCACGTTTTAAAGGAGTTAGTGAAGCCGCTAGAATACCGGATCATAAGGGATGACAGGCAAGTTTCACTAAAAACTAATGCAATTACGTTTGTGGTCCAGAGGCGTGGTTGAAATTATGCTCGTTTAGCCAAAAAGCATGCCACTAAGGGCATGCTTCCTACATTTCTTCTAGTTCATCAATTTCCACGATAGTTCTTTCTTCAAGTGGACCTCTTAAATGAACGGTTGCAGTACGGCCATCTTCGTTCAGTTTATCGATCCAGACGGATGCGCCGTTGTATTGAACTTCAACGTTTGCGGAGGAAGATAAGATTTGTTTTACTCGATTCGCGTCCATGTGGTCACTCTCCTTATTTTCTTAAGTTTTTGTAGCCTTTATTTAGTCTCTTTTTCAACATCTTGAACATTTGTGACATTCTTTGCCGTGTCTTCATCTAACATCACTTCCCTGTTAGGTATTGAATCTGTAAAGTATGGTTCCACTGCTTGCTTTTCTGATTTATCCTGATTCTCGTTTTTAGGCATTAGCTGACTTTTACATCTCCTTTACCACATCATTCTTACAGTATTTTCTCCTTGTTGGCACTTTTTATTAAAACAACGACAAATTTTTCTTACATTACTATAGAATATGGTTATGGAAAATAAAGTTAGGAGAGTGGAGTGATGATTGTTCGATTATTAGGACCCCAGGATGCAGAGGATTATCGGAAGGTTAGATTGGAAGCACTAAGACAACATCCGGATGCTTTTGCAGTTAGTTATGAAGAAGAGGAAGTACGACCAGTATCCATTTATGAAGAACGATTTCAGTCTAACGAAAACTATACTTTTGGTGCCTTTGATGGGGATGAACTTATTGGAACCGTCACTTTACTTAAGGAAAGGTACCGAAAACTTAAACATCGGGCAAACATAGTCGCGATGTATGTTCAGTCACCACACCGTAGTAAAGGGGTTGGGAAAAAATTGATGACGGCCGCAATTAAACAAGCTAAGAGTGAACCAGATATTGAACAAGTTTATTTGACGGTTGTTCAGTCGAATGCCTCTGCAAAAAAATTGTACCAATCACTAGGTTTTACTACTTTCGGGATTGACAGTAAAGCTTTAAAAATAGGGCAAGATTATTTAGATGAAGAACTGATGGTACTTGCTATTATATAAGGGGATTAGCTAATGTTACATAGAGTACATGCCGTGTTTATAGATCGTGACGGAACGATTGGTGGAAGTGATCAGGTTGAATATCCAGGGCAGATGACTTTTTACCCAGGTGTAAAAGAATCCATTCAATTGTTAAAACAACATGGGGTTCGGATATTTTCATTTACCAATCAACCAGGCGTAGCAAGAGGAGAAGTGGAAGAAAAGGATTTTGTCACGGAATTAAGTGTAATTGGCTTTGATCAGGTTTATCTTTGTCCACATGAACACAACGCTGGGTGCACCTGTCGAAAACCTTCTATTGGGATGTTAGAAAAAGCAGTAAATGAATACCATATTGATCTTCATAAATCCATCGTTATCGGAGACCGTTGGACGGACCTTATGGCAGCACAGGAAGCTGGTTGTAAAAAAATTTTAGTACGTACAGGTGCCGGAGAAGTAGCACTAACAAAATATCATAACAATGAATACTATGGAAAATGGGGAGAAGTGAGCCCAGACTTTATCGCAAAAGATTTTGTGGAAGCTGTACACTGGATTATTCAAAATGGATGATAAACACACTGTAATGGTGTGTTTTTTTGGTGCCATTTACCTATTTAACATAAAGTACATTGACACACATAGTAATATTTTGTACATTGTACATAAGAGGTGATTGTAATGACCGAAACTGGAATAAGTCGCGACTTAATTCGCGGCAATATAGATACGATTATCCTTCGGGTCCTATGCGAAGGGGATAATTATGGGTATGAAATTATAAAGGCAGTTTCTAAAAATAGTGGCGGACAGTATGAACTGAAGGAGCCTTCTCTATATACCAGTCTAAAAAGATTAGAAAAACAAAAATTGATTGAATCCTACTGGGGAAACGAAACTCAAGGTGGGCGCCGAAAATATTACAAGGTAACTGCAACTGGAAGAGAGACCTTTTTGGCCAATAAAGAAGCATGGAAAACAGCACGAGTATTATTGGACCAACTTATAGGAGTGGGGGAAGAAAATGATGAGTAAAATAGTGGGGCATGTGGATCGTTTATTTATCCAATATCCCGAGACAAAAGAGATTCGAGAATTGAAAGAAGAAGTTTTGACAAATTTAGAAGCAAAAGTTTCAGACTTAATGGCAAATGGTTTGTCTCAGGAAGAAGCTGAAGAAAGAGCAATCGAGAGTATTGTGAATATAGATTATTTAATTGACAACAACAAGACCGTTAACCGAAATTCCTATTTGTGTGAAGTGATTCAAGTAGCGTTGTTATATGTCATCATTGCCTGGATTGTAACAATGCCTGCACTCATTCTTGGTATAGGTATTATCGTGAATTATACCTTTCTTTTTGGTGTTTTCTTATTAGGAATCATGTACATGGTTCTACGAAAAAACGAATCAAGTCAACTTGTTACGATTGATGTACAATCTTTTGCTCATTTAAAAAAGGTAGTTTCAATTATTTGGGTTTTAGCAATGTTTGTCATAACCATATGGACGTTTCTGCTTGAATTTGGAAGTAACCTTTGGTTTGGCAGACCAATATCCATTGATGGCCCTTATCAGTTTGCTGTATTGGTGATCAGATATTTATTACCATTTATCTCTATTATCGTCCCGCTCATCTTCCATACTGCGTTTAAGATTATTCCCAAACATGAGGTAGGTGAAGATGATGAATACTAGGAACAAAATCATCGTTGGGTTGTTAGGGTTTGGTATTGTCCTTTTTGCAGTGACTCAATTCTGGGTTTTGCCAGAGATGGATAAGAAAGAACAACAGTATGAAATGGCACAAAAGGACCCCGTTACACATGACGTACAAAGTGTGTTGAAGTATAAGCATCCCTATATGGGGAATGCCGGAAATCTTACTCAACTGTTTAGTGAATTACCATTAAATGAATATAGCAGAACCTATGAGTTAGATTCTGATTTACTTCAGCTTACCATTCTTTATAAGGATGGAGTCGTTGATATCGGTCAAGAAAAAGTGGAAAGAGCTTTAATTTACAATGCAACGACTGCATTTGCGTTGATTAATAATCTGGAAGTCATTCGTTTTTCTTTCCACGATAAGACTTATGTGGTAAAAAGAGCTCGACTAATGAGCCGTTATGACACCACAATATCTCCACGAATTGATAAAGAGGATTGGAAACTGCAGGTTCAAGAGCCTTTAAACCAAAAAGAGTATGTAGAGGAAATCATGAACGAAGTATTTAAAATAGAGTCATAAACACAAAGTAAAAAACCTTCTGGCTGGAAGGTTTTTTACTTTGTGTTCACTAGCTTCTCTGAATCTTGCTGAAGTGTTTGATTAGAATAAGTTGGTAACATAATTTCGAATGTAGTTCCAACGCCAATTTGGCTTGATATATGTATTTTCCCTTTATGTTGTTCAATAATGTTAAAGCAGACGGTAAGGCCTAAGCCAGTACCTCTTTCTTTAGTAGTGTAGAAAGGTTGTCCAATCTTTTTAAGTATTTCTTGTGGCATTCCTAATCCTTCGTCTTTTATGTATATGGAGAGATGCTCTTGACAAACTGCATGGTGGATTTGAATCTTTTTCCCTTTGTGCTGCATAGCTTCAATAGCATTTTTGATGATATTGATTAAGACTTGTTTGATTTGGTTTTCTTGTCCATATATGAAGACTGGGCTAGCGAGGCTTTCAGCAACAAGTTCAATGTTTCTCATGTTCGCTTCAGACTCCATTAACTTTAAAACATGATCTAGTGTTTTAGAGTAATCCACTTTTTTTAACGTAACTTTTTGTGGCCTTGATAAAATGAGCATTTCGCTCAATACTGTTTCGACTCGTTTAATTTCTGAGAATATGACGTCAACATATTCTTTGTTAAAGTTTTTTTCCTCTGTTATCAATTGCAAAAAACCGGAAATCGCGGTTAAAGGGTTTCTAACTTCATGAACGATGGCTGCTGACATTTGGGCTACCACGTTAAGTTTGTCAGATTGAATGGCTAAATCGTGGTTTAATTGGATAAGTTCCTGTTCTGAATGCTTCCATTCTGAAATGTCGGTTATAGTCCCTAATGTCGAAATAAGTTGGCTGTCCTGATTATAAGAAAACTTTGTGTTTATCTCTACCCAGACAAATCCACCGTCTTTTTTACGAATGCGGACTTCCTCTTTAAATACATCTTGATGATTTTTTATCATATTAAGGAATTTCTCTATTATGGATTCTTGGTCTTCAGGGTAAATATAATTCAGGATTGATTGGTTTAGACTTTGATCCACTTCAAAGCCAGTCATCGATTTCCAATAAGGATTTAGTAAGGTAAGGTTTCCATTTTCATCGGTTTGATAAACTACTTGGTTAATATTATCGAACACATGGAGAGAGGATTCTAAAAGTTTTTTGTAGTTCATCTCACTATCTGATAGATTGTCTAACAACAATTTAGATTTATCGTAATATGAAGCGAGCCACCACACAACAACGGCAATTACTAGGGTGTAGGAAAGGTCTAATAATAGATTAAAAGAATACTGATTGTAGCCGTAAAAAATGATATTCCAAATACCTACGGCGCAAATAAAGGTAATCGTTGATATGATTCTACCTTTATATCTTTTAAACACACTTTCACCTCACATTACTACTTTTTACCTAATATACATGAAAAATACATCTTTTGAAATAGGAATCTTCTAAAAATTTAAAATTTTAAATAAATCATATTACATATTTATTATAAAAAAATGTATGGTTGATTCTACCTTTTTTCGTTTTTACTTATGATTAGGCTTCTCTATAATAGAGATAGTCTCGTTTAATTTAAAGAAAAGGATGAGCGTGATGCGAATTTTATTAGTCGAGGATGATAAAACAATCGCCTCTGGGCTGGAGTATTCATTAACGCAAGAACAATATGCAATAAAGGTTTGTCATGATTTTATGTCGGCTAAAGAAATCATTTCAAATCATTTCGATAACATAGATTTGTTTTTATTTGACCTGTCTTTACCAGATGGTAGTGGGTACGATTTGTGCAAATGGGTCAAATCTTTGGGTGATAAACCTGTCATTTTTCTAACAGCAGTGGATGATGAAGTAAATGTAGTCATGGGGTTAGATATGGGAGCCGATGATTATATAACGAAACCGTTTCGGATTCGCGAACTGCTTTCAAGGATTAAGTCCGTATTGAGAAGGTATCAAAGACAGCATCCCGACCATTCTCTTATTCCTATTGGACCTGTACAGATTAACACGATGGAAGGTAAAGCATATAAAAATGGACGAGATGTAGGTTTAACAGCACTAGAATACCGCTTGTTTTTAATCTTTGCCAATCATAAAGGACAGATTTTATCACGAAGTCAGTTACTTGAACAAATCTGGGATGTTGCAGGTGACTTTGTTAATGACAATACGTTAACCGTTTATATAAAGCGGTTGCGTGAAAAATTAGAAGATAATCCTAGTCAACCTGTGATTATCAAGACAGTACGGGGTTTAGGTTACCGGTTAGGGGATATCGATGTTCAGAAATAAAGAAATCCGTTTTTTATTATATGTGCTGATTATAATCGCTTCTTTAGGCTCGATCATTTCAGGTGTATTTTTATCTGTAACAGCTGCAGCTTTCACCTTTTCAATCTCTGTCATGTTTATAATAGTGACTCTTTTCTTTACAAAATGGCGATACAAGGAAATTGAAAAGCTATCTGGTTATTTACGTGAAATTACTGCTGGGAACTATCGTTTGGACATCCGTGATAATAGTGAAGGCGAATTGAGTATTTTAAAAAATGATATATATAAAGTAACCCTCATGCTTTCTGAACAGAGAACACAACTAAAGAACGATAAAACTAAATTAACAGATGCCATATCTGACATTTCTCATCAGCTGAAAACACCTTTAACCTCTATGATGATGATGGTAGACTTTTTGCAGAATCCCCAATTAGAAGATGAGAAGCGTGAAGAGTTTACACGTAAAATCCATATGCAATTAGAAAGGATAGATTGGTTAGTATCCTCTTTATTGAAGTTATCGAAAATTGATGCTGGGACCGCTATTTTTAAAAATGAACCCATTCAAGTTAGTGAACTTATATCTAAATCCTTAGAACCAGTATTAGTACCTATGGATATAAAGGATCAAACCGTAACCATCCATGGCGATTCCTCTACTAACTTCAACGGAGATTTCAATTGGACTAGAGAAGCTATTATCAACATTCTAAAGAACTGTGTTGAGCATACCCCCGAGGGAGGAGCTATTACAATCGAGTTCCAAGAAAATGCCCTTTTTACAGGAATTACGATTACTGACACAGGTAAAGGAATTCCGAAACAAGAGCTCCCCTTTATTTTCAAACGATTCTACAAGGGGAAAAATGCTAACGATGACAGTGTAGGTATAGGATTAGCTATGGCTCACAGTATTATCACCAGCCAAAAAGGTTCTCTTGAAGTACAGAGTAAGGAAAAAGAAGGAACTCAATTCCATATTAAGTTTTATAAGCAAATTATTTAAGTGACAAATTTGTCATCTTGAAAGTCACTTTATAGTCATTTTAGACAGATAAACTGTACTTAACATCAAATTTGGAGGTTTCTTATGGATATTTTAAAAATCGAAAATCTGTCTAAAATTTATGGGAAAGGTGATACAGCAGTCAAGGCTTTAGATAACGTTTCATTTTCAGTAAAAAAAGGAGAGTTTGTCGCGATTATTGGTCCATCGGGTTCAGGAAAATCAACCCTTTTACACATGTTGGGAGGGGTTGATAGACCAACGAGCGGAAAGGTCCTAGTCGACCAAACCGACATTTATAACCTAAATGAAACGAAGCTAGCCATATTTAGAAGAAGACAAATCGGGTTAATCTATCAATTTTATAATTTAATTCCCGTTTTAACGGTAGAAGAGAATATAACGCTACCTTTATTATTGGATCAACATAAAGTCGACAAAAAGCAATTTAAAGATATTGTTAAAATGCTAAATATAGAAAACCGGTTAAACCATCTTCCCAATCAATTATCTGGTGGTCAACAGCAGAGAGTATCCATCGGCCGTGCTCTCATTACAAACCCTTCTATTATGCTGGCAGATGAACCGACAGGGAACTTGGATAGTAAGAACAGCAGTGAAATTATTGACTTGTTAAAAATGCTTAATAAAACTTACAATCAAACACTTATCGTAATCACACACGATGAACGAATCGCGATGCAAGCTGACCGAGTTATTTCCATTGAAGATGGTCAGATTGCAAAGGATGAGGTGATTCGTCCATGAACATCGTGAACAAACTGACCTTAAGACATTTAAAGCATAATAAGAAGCGCACACTCATTACCATTATTGGCGTCATAATCTCTGTTGCTATGGTAACAGCGGTTACCACACTCGGAACTTCTTTTATGGATTTATTTCAACGTCAGACAATTGCCAAATCTGGTGAATGGCATGTTCAATATCAGGATGTGACGAAGGAACAACTGCAAGCTATTAAAGATGACGACCAAACTGCTGCCGTTACCATTTCAAAAGATATAGGCTATGCACATCTTTTAGAAAGTAAAAATAAAAACAAACCGTATCTCTTTATTCGTGCCTACAATGAAACTGGTTATAAAAAGTTCCCTATTGAATTAAGCAGTGGGAGGCTACCAACGCAACCCAATGAAATTGTCATCTCGGACCATATATCAAGTAATGGAAAAGTGGACATTGAAATTGGTGATGTGCTGACACTTCAAGTTGGGAAGCGTCTTTTTGATTCAGATGAAGGATTGGATCAAAATACTCCACTTTTCAAGAATAATGAAAATACAGTAGTTGAGACATTTGAGTCAGAATCAACGATGTCTTTTACCGTCGTTGGAACGATTCAACGACCTGAGTGGGAACCTACTTGGGCACCTGGTTATACCGTTGTAACGTACACGGATGAAACTTATCTAGGTAAGAACGAAACCATAAATGCATCCGTTGTCGTGAAGAAGATTAACAAAGACCTTTTCAGCCAGGCTGAACAATTAGTGGTTCAAGAAAAGATTGACACTGTCAAGTTTAATAATGAGTTACTACGCTATTATGGAGTTATAAAGGACAATGGTTTGCGCACAACTCTGTTTTCTTTGTCGGCTATCATTATGCTCGTTATAATTGTGGGATCCGTATCGTTGATCTATAATGCATTCGCCATTTCAGTTTCTGAGAGATCTCGTCACTTAGGTATGCTTTCGAGTGTAGGTGCAACGAAAATCCAAAAGAGGAACTCCGTCTTTTTTGAAGGGGCAATCATCGGAGTTATAAGTATTCCAATAGGTATTATTAGTGGGTTAGCCGGAATTGGTGTAACCTTTTACTTTATTAACAATACCATTCATGGTGTTTTAGGTGTTTCAGAGCCACTTACTGTAAGTGTATCTGCATTTTCGATCTTGGCAGCTTGTGCCGTTTCAATTGTCACTATTTTTATTTCTACCTTCATTCCAGCTATACGAGCTTCAAAAGTATCTGCTATTGATGCCATTCGTCAAACTGCAGATGTAAAGCTCACGAGTAAAGCGGTTAAAACTTCAAAACTTGTTCGGAAAATATTTGGCCTTGAAGCGGAAATTGGATTGAAAAACTTGAAAAGAAATAAGCGGAGATATAACGCAACTGTTTTCTCACTTGTGATTAGTATTTTGCTTTTCCTTTCAGTATCATATTTTACGGATAGTTTAAAAAAGTCAGTTGTCCTTTCTCAGGACGGGATTAACTTCGATATCCAGGTAAATCTATACAATGCAAAGGACGAAGCTGTAAAGAATTTGTATGATTCAGTTTCAGCGATTGACCACGTAACGGAAATGAATCGCATCCAAACGTTCCATGCGACTACTTGGGTTAAGAAAGACAAAATGGCTGGCTCCTTACGAGAGATGGTTGAAAAGGATTCAAGTATGCTTTCTTCTGGTACGTACCCATATTACATGGATATATTAAGCCTTGATACAGAGAGCTTAGAAGAATTTGCTGAAAAAGCAGGTATTGCAACTGATGAGCTACTTGATCCAGAAGGAAAGAAAGCCATTATTGTAAATACAACAACCTATCAAGATATAGAGTTAAGAAAATATGTTGAAACGCAAATCCTCGATACTCAAGAGGGAGACCAACTCGAATTAGTCTATACAGACTTTGATAGTGGAGAAGAAAAACCATTAGGTAGCATTGAAGTAGCAGGATTAACTGACCAATTACCCATGGGAGTTAGGAATACCGGTCTCGGTGGAATCAATGTGATTGTGTCTGATGCAGTATTCGATCAATTAGTGACAGAAAATATAAATAGCGATAGCCAGAATTATATATATTTAAAAAGCTCCGATCCTATGAAGACACAAGAAGCTATTGAAGAAATCGGAAACACGATGGAAGAGCAGGTCTATGTGTACAATGTATACAAGTCCAGACAAAATGATGAACAAATGATTTTGTTCTTGTCCGTCTTTACGTATGGATTTATTGTTTTGATTACTTCCATCTCTGTTGCGAATATATTCAACACAATTTCAACGAGTATTTCTTTACGCAAACGTGAATTCGCTATGTTGAAGTCAGTGGGGATGACTCCAAAAGGCTTTAATAAAATGATCAATTATGAAAGCATTTTTTACGGAGTGAAAGCTTTACTATATGGTTTACCTATCAGTATTGCTGTCATGTATCTTCTATACCGCTCTTTATCGAATACCTTTGATTATTCCTTTACACTGCCGTGGGATAGTTTATTATTTACCGTTATCGCAGTCTTTCTTATTGTAAGTTCAGCGATGCTATATTCAAGTTCCAAAGTCAAAAAGGAAAATATTATCGATGCTTTGAAGCAAGAAAATATATAGGATTTGAAAGGCATGCAGGAGGAATTCCTGTGTGTCTTTTATTATTATCAGTTATCAATGGGAGATTCGGAGATTTAACACCCTATTTAATAAAACTTGAAAAGGATGTAGGGACACCTTTTGGCTTTTTCCAGGAAAAATAAAGGAAAATAGAATAAATCAATAGAATGAAATAAAGAGATAGGTCAATCTTGGAGGAAGATTCGGTGAAGAAACGATGGAAAATAATAGCTATTCTTTTACTTGCATGTCTTTGTTTGTTTTTATTTACAAATCCAAATACCAGTGATTATGAAGTATTTTCAACGGACAAGTATGGGGAGGCTCCAACAGATTTGCCTCTAGAAATTGAAAGAGTCAATTTCTTTCTTTTTTCAACCTATACCCCTGTCATCGCTTCTGAACATGGTATTACACACCTTGGTATAGTGGGGCAGTTTTTCCAAATATCTGATGGACAATTTGATTACCCATGGTGGTTAGAGTTATTCAATTAAGGAGAGAAATATGAATTCAAAACTTATATTAGTGGAAGGGCTACCTGGATCAGGTAAGTCCACTACTGCAAGGTTATTTCAAGAAATTTTAATAGAAGAGGGCATAAAAAATGAGCTGTACATAGAGGGAAACCTCGATCATCCTGCTGATTATGATGCTGTTTCCTTTTTCACAGAGGATGAATGGCTGCAACTTCTCAACAGTAGTTGTGAACTTAAAGAAGCATTAGTAAATAATGTAGAGCAAAAGGACAATGGTTACTTCCTTTCCTATGGAAAAATGATATATAGACAGGGAATAAAAATACCTGATGCCTTATTTAATCGCATTTTCAAACATGATATTTACGAGTTGCCATTAGAGAAAAACATCGAGTTAATAACCAATAGATGGGCCAATTTTGCATCCCATGCCATACAATCAGATACAACCTATATATTTGAATGTTGCTTTATCCAAAACCCAGTTACTGTGGGAATGTTGAAATATAATGCCACTAAAACAACTGTAATGAATTATGTCCAAGGGCTTGAAGAAGCCATTGTGAAACTAAATCCAATCGTAGTTTACGTAGACCAAGCTGATATCTCCCATTCATTCGGGAATGCTGTGAAGGAAAGGCCGAAAGAATGGTTTAACGGATTTGTTGAGTACTATACAGGGCAAGGGTTTGGAAAAGTAAATGGCTATGAAGATTACGAAGGAACTTTGAAAGTGCTTGAAGCAAGAAAAGAATTAGAAGCTGAAATCTTTCATTCATTAAAAGTGGAGAAGGTTTTGCTCGATAATTCGGCGTTTAATAAAAAAATGTTTAGAAAAAGATTAGTAGAGATTGTTAAAGAAAGTATTTAGGTTAAACAGGTCACTGATTACAGTTTCAGTGGCCTTTTCGAATGAAGGATAAAAATGGGAATAGCAGAAGGAAATCCAATCTTTTTGTCGAAATTAGTAGACAACCAAAGAGGAGGAATAATATGAACGACACATTATTAAGAGTAGGAACAACCTACATTCCTGTTCAGGATGTTAAACAAGCAAGCCAATGGTATGTTGAAAAACTAGGTGCTACGCTTAATTATCAGGACGATGATAAGGCTATCTTAAACTTTGCAAACCAAAGCTTTTTCTTGGTTCATTCATCAAGGGAACAAAGTTCTAACTTTATGGATCAACATGGAAATGAACGTTTTTCCATGACATTTGAAGTAAATGGACTTGAAACACTAGAAAGAATACATAAACAATATAAAGAACTTGGCATTGAAGTTGGTGAAATCGAAAACCGTGGTCATGCTGGGCGAAATTTCGTATTTACGGATATAAGTGGAAACAAGTTTGATGTGTGGAGTGAACTAAGTCCACAATTTAAAGAGAAATATAATATCAAGTAAAAGGGAACGGACTTTTTCAAGAAGTCCGTTTTTATTTAAAGGAGATGGTTTATGTGTGTGGGATTAGAGGCTGAAAATATGGAGAGAGATCAAGGCATGCCATTGCAGCTGGGTGGTATATGGAGCAAGGATTTCCTCCCAACCATCCTGGTGATTGGGCAAGAATAGAAGGAGAAAGAAGTATCTTGAATCCAACTCAGTTAACACTTCTAGAAAGCTGGGAGTGTTCTAGGGACGCTGATCAAATCATGGATACCTTGAAGAATATGATACCTGAGTTTAAAGGAGTCCATCAAACACTGGCAGAGATAGTAGAGGTAGACACTCAAACAGAGTGGGTGGATACAATACTCTCAAAAGTTTTATAGAATCCAACTGAAGATTATCTAGTTAAATACATAATGAAGAGGTATTGTTTTGGAAGAAAAATATATTAAAAGCTTTAACCATATGAATAAAGCTACCAATACTAAAGATTATCATTGGGTCGGGAGTCAAAAACATTTTGTAGATGAAATTGATATCCATAACATAAATGACATTGTATTAGGGCGTTTTGGTGGAAATTCAACTGCTGGACAGAATAAAAATGAAGATGGGTGCATCGTCTGGGTAAATGAGTATATTGGATATGAGTTCGTAGTACTTTTAGATGCACATCAGACAGCTGAAAGTGCAGAATTAGTGTTAGCTACCATTCAATCCCTTGAAGATGACGTAAAGAGCTCATTGACCCTTTCACCTCGAGAATCATTCGATCGTTTATACAAATTACTCTTAAGCACTTTTGAAAGCAGAAGTTTTAAAGAGGCTTGTAAAAGGGTTCAAGGGGAAACCGCATGTTTATGTGCGGTGAGAAAGGATAAATATCTTTGGTGGTTTTCGGTTGGAGACTGTATCCTCTACTTAAACCATCCAGAGCTATCAGATTTAAATGAGTATCAACAAAATCACCGCAGCTTTTATGAATGGATTGGAAAAGTGAACACATTTGAACTAGAAGTACCCTGCTTCAGTACAGGTACAAAAGAGCTTAGGCAGGGAAGAAATCATATACTATTAACTACAGATGGGCTTGTCGAATGCCCGAATGTAGATTTTTCAAATCCAAAGAAAATATTTAAAACATTTGTAGAGGTTACGAATGAGGGAGGCGTCTTGATCTTGTTGAAAGAAATACAAAATCAAAATGTCCGAGATAGCACGACCATTATATCGTGGTTTGTTGATATTGATAAAGCAGGAAGTCAACCAAGCAAGTGAGGTTTTTAAACTTCCGGAAAGTTTGGGGAAGAAGAAAGAGCATCTGATTGCTTTGCAATGAAATGCTCGATTGGAATATTTAATTTAACTTCGTGGCTTTTGTTTTTACTATGGTCGAATCGAGACGCTCGTTCCAATTGGTACCGTTCGAGCTAACTCCTCTACATGCTGGTTGTGCATCCGAATACAACCCTTTGAAACAGCTTTACCAATAGAAGATGGATTGTTTGTACCGTGAATTCCATAGCTTTTTTTGGACAGAGACATCCACATGGTTCCAAAGGGACCACCTGGATTTGGAGCTTTGTTAATAATAACAAAGTCACCAACTGGGGTTTGATTAAGAACCCGACCAACTGCTATTGGATATGTTTTGACAACGGTATTATTTTTAAATAAAGTCAAGGTTCTCTTACTTGTTGATACTTTTATAGAGTAAGGGGTATGGCTAGGGTCAGGTAAATTAGGAATGGTAATGGCTTGACCTACCATTATCATATTGGGATTCGAGATATTATTCGCTCTCACTAATGTAGCAAAGGGAACTCGATAATCTTCAGAAATAGACCAGAGGGTTTCTCCAGGCTTAACTATATGTTGATACATGATAACCTCCAAGTATGATCTGGCTATGTTTTATCATATGAAGACAATTGGATTTGGAAACTAGTCGACCAGATCATTTTCCTGATTAGCTGGTAAAATGATATGGGTTTTTATGGTAAAGTAAAAGATAAGTTAATAATAAGGGGGAATCAACATGAACAACAAAAACATAGGGGTTATTGTCCTAGGAATCTCGATGATTATCAGTTCCTTTTTCATTGCAAGTGCCATTGATAGGATTTATATTCCCGACTTTGACTTTTCAGGGAATGCGATTGCAGGTGCTATTTATAGTTTAAATGACCAAGAACAACCTTCAGACCAGAATAAAATAGACTATAGAGGAACGAGTTATTTTTATCAATCAGATCTTGCAGAGTACTTAGGAATGGAATACAGTGATTTAAAAGAATTACTTGAAAAAGAGGAATTTGACATCCCATATATAAAAATCAATACTCAATATATTTTTTATAAGGATGCTGTGGACCAATGGTTGTTAGAAAAGCAGGCTTCCTTTTCAGTAGGGGATTCTTAATGAATAATCCTCCTAAAATCAGTGAATTAGCCTACTCTTTTGTATGGTATAATTTGCTAGAGCAAGGAGGTTTTACACGTGGGCTATATTGAGGATTTAAGAAAGATTGTCGGGCACAGACCGCTCATTTTTGTTGGATCTGTTGTTGTGATGGCGGATGAGAGAGGTCGGATTTTATTACAACAACGGAAATTCCCAAAAGGAAAATGGGGGATACCAGGTGGTTTGATGGAACTGAGGGAATCTACAGAGGACGTTGCCAGACGTGAAGTTTATGAAGAAACAGGCTTAACTGTCAAAGAATTAAATTTAATCAATGTATACTCTGGACCCGATCAATTTATTAAAGCAGAGAATGGTGATGAGTTTTATGTAGTAACGGTTGCTTACTACACGACTCAATTCGAAGGAACCTTTAAAATGGATCGGTCAGAATCTATAAAATTTGAGTATTTTGAACCTGAACAACTACCAGAAAACATTGTAAAAAGTCATAAAACCATCTTGAAAGACTATTTCAAGATGAAAAATAACAATTGAATACCTATAGCGAGGTGCCCTTTTTGAACACGATTTTAAATACGAAATATTTCATTCGAAACTATCAAGAACAAGATGCTGAACAAATTGCGAAAATGGACTTTGTGAATATGCTCGCTTATAAATACAACGGTGACTATGTAGCTGAAAATATTTATTGTGTGGTAGATTCTGATGAAACTGTCTATGGCGCTGGGCACCTTGAACCGGACCAGACATGGTTTCTAATTGAAAAAGAAGGGCAACCTTCCAACTTTGTATACAAATTAAACCTTCAATTGTACTTTAACGAGGATCATGAAATTCCAATAGATGTACAGAATGCTTTGTATGAGACTCTATTGAATCGTGCGACAGAAATCAAATCGCAATATCCTGATAAAAAAGTACGACTTAGTCATACGATTCATTATGAAGATCTTGAAGAAATGGATTATTTTCTTTCAAAAGGCTTTGTGGTCGAAAGAAATCATATGATTATGAAACGTGATTTAACAGAAGACATTCCCGAAGTTACCATTCCAGATTCTATTAAAATCGTAAACTGGAAAATGGAAACCGAAGCTGAAGAAGAGAAATATTTGCTCGCAGCAGCCGAGGGTGATGATGAAGGAGTAACTTGGAGTCTTAATCGCCTTCGTTGGACAAAAGCTGGTGGAGAATGGGATACCTTTACTGCCTTTGCAGGGGATCAAGTTGTTGGGAGTGTCATGACTTGGGGACTAGGTGCTGAAAGAAGTGCTACTGAAAGTATATTTGTTTTACCGGAGTGGAGACGGCAGGGGATTGCAAAAGCGGTCATTACGGAGAGTCTTAAGTTTCTAAAAAGTAAGGGAAAGAAAGAGGCAACACTTGGAGTGTTTGGTGAGAATGAAAAAGCCATTCCTTTGTATTTGTCTCTGGGTTATAAGATGTTTTTTATTATTATTGAGTTTGGAAGAGATATTTAGTACTGACTAGATATAATAGTTCTCAAATTATAATGAATCGACATCAAGCCCCCACAAAATGGGAGGAGAGAATGAGATGCATTATATCGTTTTAGGTATGTTATTTGTACTATTTCTAATTGTTGTCATTAGGGAAAAAAAAGAGAAGGAAAAGTTCTTTTGGCTAAAAATTCTTCTTTTCTTTTTATCTTTTTTGCTGACGTTGAATATAAGTTCCATTAGGCTTCCATTAGGGATTGTCATTGCATTTTTTATTATTATTAAATTTACAAAACTGAATAAATCGATTAAGAAGTTGACTTTACTTTTCTCACTAATTGGCTTTATAGTCCTTTATTATTTAATACCACCCCTAGAATTCAATCAAGCAAAGTATTCAAGTGATATTTACAATCAACTTAATCGATTTAAAGTAGTGGAAGAATTTTCACATTTCTCAAATGAAGCTCCCATACAAGAGGAGATGCATGCCTATAGTGAAGGAGAGCAATCTCCCCAACTTTATATGATTGTAGCATACGTTTTAAAAGACAAAGAAATTCCTATAAAAAGTAAGAAATGGTTGAAATATGATGCGCACCGAGAACTTGACTTTGATTGGTCATCACACACCCTTTCAACTGAAAGTAGACAGATTTCAGACAAAATATCCGAGTCATACGGAACCTCTTGGGAAGTGTATTTTAGATTTAACCAAACTGGAGAAGAGTACCTTGCTTATTTTAAAAGGGAAGATGATGTAGTATATTTGAAGTATGTTATTAAAGGGAAGTTTAAACAAGGGCAAGAGCCAAGATCAATCTTCTTTTAACTAAAAAAATGGTAAAAGGGCAAAGCTGATTGAATCAGTTTGCCCTTTTTATATGGTCAATTAAATTATACCATTTTCATCCAAAAAATATCAGTCTATATTTTATAAAGAATTATAGATAATCTAAAGACTGACTTTGAGAGGGGATGAGAGGATGTTGGATTTTAGGGTAACGGCAAAAGAAGGTTATGACAGAAAAATTGGTGAACTTGTATCTATGTTGGAGTATACCAGGGCAGTAACGCTGGAGGAAATTTCAAGTTTTACGCTTTCAGAATTAGATTTTATTGCCTATGAAGGTGCTAATACAATCGGCGGTCTCCTCCAGCATATAAATTTCATTGAATTTGTACATCAACTCATTTCATTTGAAGACAGAGATATGAATGAACAAGAGCAAGTTGAATGGGGGGCAGCATGGGAGTTAGGGGACAGAGCTAGAGAAGAAATCAGAGGAAACATTATAGAGTATTATTTAGACAATCTAGCTAAAACCCGAGAAAAAACGCTGCGATTACTACAATCCAAAACTGATGATTGGTTGTTTGAAGAAAATAAGTGGGATAATGGCGTTTCCTATAATCATTACTGGCTTTGGTATCACGTAATGGAGGACGAAATTAGTCATCGTGGGCAAATACGGGTACTAAAGAGAATGATAGAGAATCATAAGATTACATTGTGATTTGATTATAGTAGGTGGGTGTTAATTCGATTTTGTGACTAGAACTGTATCATTAAGTGATAACGGGCATCATAGCAGTTGAATGATGCCCATTTTCATTATCAGCAACAAAACGTACCCTAAAATAAATAAACAGCCAACTGCTCACCCCATGGGGCAATTTCCGTCTCTACAAAACCTGCTTTTTTATAGGCAAATTTTGCACCATCATTTTCAGGATGGTAACCTATCATAATCCGGTCGTGACCTTCATCTTTCAGTTGTCTAATCGTCTCAATAACGCAGTTAACTGCTTCGCTTCCATACCCTTTTCCTTGAAATCTTTCGTCAATCATCAATCTATAAATCCAATAGTTCCCATCATCCGGATCAATACCAAACATTGCAAAACCTATCATTTCCTCATTATGGTACACACCCATTGCTTGAAAGTTCTTTAAAAACTGAACCTCCGCAATAGAATATAGATTAGAAGCAATAAAGCTTTGCTGCTCAGTATGAACCTTCAATGAAATAGCATCTTCCCAATTCGTAAGGTCAATTTTCCGTAAAGAAATCTGCATATTGGCACCTTTTTTCTGTTAAAATTTAGTAATAAGCTAATTATACGCGCTGAAAACGGTTTAATAAAGGTTAAAATTATAGGAGGAAGCGTATGCCAATTGTATGGAGAACAGTTCATCTACCAAACTACGTCTTTTTTGTATTTATAGCTCTAGGGGCTCTTGCGTTGTTAATTCCAGCCATTCTTCAGTTTGAAGGGAGTGCAGGTCCAAATGACTCGTCCATCCCTATTGTGGAAGTAGGACAAGATAATGAAACTGAAGCGAAAGTAGAAAATGTCGATCAAGCTTTATTTATCCTCAAGGAAGAACTAGATTTAGGGATGACACAAGACGAAGTATTAGCGTACTTTGGAGCAGGCTACAAAGAAGTACTTTCAGGGATGGAAGATGATAATCAATGGCGATATGATATTGGAACAATCGAAGGCTATTCATATGAAGAGGAATATGATTTTGCGGATATGGATGGAATGTTGAATGGGTTGGTCCAAATGCATATCTGGTTAACTTGGGATGAGCAATGGACGTTAAAAAACTATTCAGCTCTCTTTGTAAACCAATTGGATGGAAGAATCTACGAATATCGGAAGTTTGAAGATGGTGGGGAGAAGGAGAATCCCATTAACTGATAGTTAGTTCGAAATTGGCAATACTAAGACATTGAGTGTATGGACTGCTAATGTTTAACTATCTTTAAGAAGGTAAGGTGGCAGCGGTTGAAGATGTTCCATAAGCATAAAAAACAGATTTTTTTCATAATTTTAATCATATCTATATCATCTATATTTCTTAATTTTTATCAGTTTAATAGGATTAGAGATTATCAAAGTGCTAAGGGGGCAGATTATTTAACCACCGCAAGAACCCTATACCACCAATTATCCAATAATTACGTTGATTATTGGGAGAAGGTAGTAACTGAAGATGAATCAGCTTCTAATAGTTTAAGTTTTCATCTTGGAAAGTACGAAAGGTTTAAATGGCAATTAAACCAAGGTGGAGGACTAGTATTTTCATTACTACGGAATGAACTTAGTGTTTTAGGGAGGCAGTTAGGAAAATTAGATGGACAGGTAAAACTAGGAAACGACGTGAAAGAGTTAAAGAATAGTATGGAAACTAGAAGGTCTTTTATTATTGACACTTTAACTCATATAGAGGCACAGTTAGGCGAGGATACCAGGAAATGGTATGTCCAGCTTTCAGATTTCGATTCTGAAACGTCTCAATGGTTTTGGAAGAGATTCAAAGAATACGAAGAAAAAATGTACTTAACTCAAAGTAGAGGTGATTAAAGATGCTCACACGCCCAACTCCAGGCGAGTACAATCCTTATTACAAAAACTATGTAAACCTTGTTCCTGATGGCGATCTACTAGAAACACTATCAGACCAAATCAACAAAACGGTTAAGCTGGTAAGAACTTTAAACGAAAAGCAGTGTCTTTTCCGATACGGGCCAGACAAATGGAGTATCAAGCAAGTCATCGGTCATGTTACGGACACTGAGAGAATAATGGGCTATCGGATGCTTTGCATTGCAAGAGGGGAGACAGTAGCATTACCAGGCTATGACGACCAATTATATATTCAGCATGCTTCATTTGAAAGCCAGTCTATGGAAGAATTAACAGATCATCTTGTAGCCGTAAGACAATCAACCATTCAACTGATTAAGAGCATGGATGAAGATGCATGGTTGAGAAAAGGAAACGCAAATGATGATGTTATCTCGGTTCGTGCTTTAGGCTGTATTATCATTGGGCATGAGATTCATCACAGAAATATAGTCAAGGAGCGCTATCTCAATTCCCATAATTATCCTATATAGATAAGTGATTCAAAGTAATTCAGTAACCTGCTTTCAGGAAATCAATTAGGTAAAATTACACATTTAAGGCAAATTAAAAATTTACCAATCCATGCTCTATAAAACTATGTTATAATAAGATAAACCATTTTCTTTACAGTCTATATATAAACCAACTCCCTATGTGAGTTGGTTTTTTTATGTCTATTTTTAGGTGAAGGTAGGGGAAAAGGATTAAACGGACATCCAGATTCATGTATGGTTACCGTTTTACGTGTAAATAGACAATACTGGGCATCATTACGCGTATGGGACCATTCTTCATACTAGAGAGGCAAAACAGGCACCATTGGATCACTATGACCACCTGCTCGATCTTGTAAGCAAATAAACCCATAGAATCATGTTACATTAAACAACAAAAAAGCAGACCCCATAAGAGTCTGCTTGTTGGCTTTAAACTAAATTATGCTTTTTGAACGTTAGCTGCTTGTGGTCCACGAGCGCCTTGTTCTACGTCGAAAGTCACTGTTTGACCTTCTTCAAGAGTTTTGAAGCCTTCGCCTTGGATAGCTGAGAAGTGAACGAATACATCGTCTCCGCCTTCGCGCTCGATGAATCCGAAACCTTTTTCTGCGTTAAACCATTTTACTTTACCGTTTTCCATTATTGTTGCCTCCTAGTGTGTTTTACACACAATGTATTACTATTCTTGCTCAAAGTGATATCCAGGCGAAAAGCGAATTGCATATTCTTCCTTTACATATACCGAACAAAAATAATTCTTCTTAAGAATAACAGATGACGTTTAAAATAGCAAGTATCTGTAAAAAGTCGATTGAGTCAAGTTTTAGTGGGTGAAAAATTCACCTATAAAATTTAATAGATTTTGTTATAGAAACTTCTCTCTATTCGTATGTGTTTGTAAGCGTTTTCCATT